>PFIP01000110.1 GCA_002782675.1 Candidatus Infernicultor aquiphilus | reverse complement strand
ATAAGAAAAGTATGCTTTATCCCTTAATGCCTGACCTGGTGAGGCTTTTGACAAAGATAGATTGAAGTACAAAAAATACTATTAATGTAGGTACTACTGCGGAAACGGTGCCGGCCATAATCACTCCCCAGTCACTTGCTGCTTCAGAGTCAATTAACATCTTTACTCCTATCTGAACCGTCTTCATTTTATCTTCCATGGTAACTATAAGAGGCCAGAGGTAAAGATTCCAAGCATAAATAAAATTAATGATTGATACGCCACCAAGCATAGATTTGGAAAGAGGAAGCAAAATTTTTATAAAATAGACCATCGGCCCAGCTCCGTCAATTTTGGCTGAATCCTCAAGCTCTTTAGGAATCATTAGAAAATGCTGCCGCAACAGAAAAGTATTGGTGGCACTTGCCATAAAGGGGATAGTCAAAGCCCAGTAAGTATTTACCCAGCCAAATTTTACCATTAGAGAAAATAAAGGTACAATCATAATTATTTCAGCTGGTAAAAATAAGGTAGCAAACAGAAAAGCAAAGGAAAATTTTTTACCAAAAAAATTAAAATTAGCAAAAGCATATCCGGCGAGAGCCCCGGTGACCAGTTTTCCCAAAGTAATCATTACCGCTACTACCGCACTATTCAGAAATAGCCTGAAAAATGGGACCCTTTGAAAGGCGGTAATATAATTTTGTAAGTGGAATCCCCGGGGAAGAATCTTCGGGGGGAAGGAAAAAACAGCATAGGGAGGCTGTATACTCATAGTTAATGCAAGGATTAATGGTAATATAAATACAAGAGAAACAATGATTAATATTGTTTCGGATATAATTATATCTGTTCGTTTTTGAGTGGATATTTTCATCAGTTATCTCCTTATTAATAATGAACATACCGTTCGCCGAATTTAAAATAGATCGAAGTAACCACAATCATTATAGCAATCAGGATTACGCTTTGAGCTGAAGCAACCCCTGGTTTTTGGAAGTAAAAAGCATCCAAATAAAGTCTATAAATCATATTGGTAGTATATTGACCTGGTCCTCCTTTAGTCATGACATCAATAATAGCAAAAGAGGAAAACATCATAGTCACTATATTCATAATTACCAAATAAAAAGTGATAGGAGAGACCATAGGAAAAATTATCCTCCAGGTCCGGTTCATAACATTAGCTCCTTCAATGGTAGCTGACTCCAAAATCTCTTCCGGTACATCCTGAATGCTGGCAATGTAAAATATCATATTAAAAGGTAGTGTTTTCCATACCGAAGCAAATACTACGGCATAAAAAGCATAAGGTTTAGAGGTCATCCATTCCACTTGAATCCCAAAAAGAACCTGAAAGAAATAGCTTACGTGGCCTACTATTGGATTTAACAAAAAAGTCCACAAAGCTCCAGCGATAGCCGGAGAAATAGCATAAGGAACAAAAATCAAAGTTCTAAATAGTTTTACTCCGGGAATCTTCTTAACCAGAAGAAGAGCAATTAAAAAGGATAAAATAATAGCAATGCTCACTGTAACTGTAACATATAGAATGGTAAATCTTACTGAGTAGAGGTAATCAGCATTAGAAAAAAGTTTTAAAAAATTAGTTAAGCCTATATAACTCGTTCCTCTGCCAAAGGGCAGTATTCTTTGCATACTCGCCTTTATCGAATACTCGGCAGGTACATAAATAAATATGACAATTATTATAAAAGTGGGGATCAACAATAAATATGGAGTCCATTTTCGCATTGTTATACCCTCAATAGTTAAAATAAATATATATTGATAAATTAATGGTAAAAGAGGCGGTAAAGGTTTTACCGCCTCCAAAGAAATTAAATATTACAATCCTTCATAGTTTCTAATCGCTTCCGTTGCTGCTTTTTCTGCAGCAGCTAAGGCTTCTGCTGGAGTCATACTGCCTGAGAGCATCTTTTCAATGTTTGATGCAACAATAGATCTCATCTCAGCAAAAGCACCAATAATTGCTCCGTTAGTGTTATAATTCTGAGTGGAAAGGAGAAGTTGCAATATGGCAGTCAGATCATGTGGAGATCCGGAATAATAACCCTGAGCCAAGAGGCCTTCTATAGCATCTTTTCTCACCGGGAAGTAGCCAGTTCCAGTATGCCACTTTATCTGTTGCGGGGCTTCAGTCATATATTTTACAAATTTCCAGGCTGCATCAGTCTCATTTTTAGGATGTCCGCCAATGATCCAGAGACTACCTCCGCCAATTACTACTCCGCCAGCTTCAGCATCCGCTGGGGTGGGTAGAAACGCACTGCCCAGTTCAAAATTATTTTCTTGTGCAGATTTAACCATCAAGGCAACATCGGATGTTGAGGTAATTAACATTGCCACCTTTTGAGATATAAAGAGATTTCTCGCTGCGGTCCAATCTTCAAGCTTGGTATTTATCATATCTCCATTTTTAGTTAGGTCATTCCAAAAAGTAAATACTTTCAAACCAGCATCTGAATTAAATATGGCTTTGGTGGGTCTTCCGGTTCTGCCATTATCGTTATCCACCAAGGGCGCATTCTGTGTAGCCATAAATTGTTCAAAGAACCAACAGTTAAGGCTCCAACAAACAGCAGCTTGAACTACATTTCCTTTATCATCTTTTGTGGTAAGTTTTTTCGCATATTCAAGTAGTTCTTCATAGGTTTTAGGTGGTTTATTAGGATCTAAACCCGCTTTTTCAAATAGAGTTTTATTGTAGAACATAATAGCATTGGAAGAATTAAAAGGCATACAATAGAGTTTTCCATTTACTCTATAATAATTAAGCACCTGAGGCATAAAAGCTCCGATATCAAAGGTGGGATCTGCATCAATTAAATCTTGCATAACGAGACCAACTTCTCCATCAATTAGCATTTGAGTGGCGATGTCATATCCCTGTACCACATGAGGTGCAACCTTCGATTGAACGGCGACATTAAGTTTATTAATGGTATCACCATAACTTCCGGTGTATTGTACCTCTACTTCAATATCCGGGTTTAAAGCCATAAAATTATTTACCATCTCTTGAAGCAGTTCGATTCTCCATCCGCCCATAGCATGCCAGAATTGTACCTTGGTCTTTTCAGCAGCGAGGGTAACTGAACTGGCCAGAAAAACAATAATTAAAAATGTAATAAAAATTATCTTTTTCATTTCTTCCTCCTAAAATATTTTTAAATATTAAAAAACAATTTTAGCAAGCAATTCTTGTGTTAAGTTATTGAAGTTAAAATTCACCTCCTCTGTTTTAGGAAATTAATTTATCTCATGTATAGCCTAATTATAGCATAATAATTTTGATTGAAAAAATTTTTTTTAGAGCTTACAGCAAAATAGCAACATTGATTTTTCCTGTTTCTCCCAATTTATTGGTTACTGGCTGGCATTTAGTTCTAAAAAGACAGGCAATCCTACCGGGTACCCTCGAATTATATTCGCTTAAAGCGTAATAATTTGCCTGGCCTTTAGCAATTATCAAATCGGCAGTCCGGAGAGCATTTTTTAATTCACAAGACATTTCATTAAGGGAAATACCCAGGGTATCCGATCCGGCTAAAATAATTTGTGAGGCAACTTCTTGAAGACCTACCGTTTCTCCATCTTCTATAGTGGCATCACTAGTTATAGGCCCTCCTCTTAAAGCAGAAATCACTGAGCTGCCATATCTTCTCAGTTCCTGAATCAGCAGTTTATCAAAGGCAATCTCACCAACATTATCATGGATATAGAGTATTTCGGAAGATTTTTTAGCTATTTGAAAAATTTCAGCTATCTGGTCTATCTTTATCCCTTCCAAAACGCAAGCATGAAGCTCCTCTATTATTTCAGCCATCTGAAATCCATAACCGGTTCCTACTGTCCGAAAATCAAGATGGTTGCTGGCAATAGCCCAATTAACTAAAAATGGAAACCTTTCTGATTCCTCCAGCCCCTCTGCTTCCAAGGCAATCTTTTCTGCCATTTCTATTCCAAGCTGATTACACTTGTCTCTTCTTTCTTTAAAAGGAATTTCTATCCTTGATATCCTCTTTAATATTCTATGAACTGCGGTAATGAAGTAAGAAGGAATCTTATCTGTGGAGAATTCTTGAGATAAAAATTGAAAGGATTCCTTTAATATTTCATTTTTTGTTTCTTCTTTTAAGGGTAATAAATTCAAAGCACCGCATAAATCATCTATTATACAGCTCGCACAGTTCAATTGGGTAAGCACGCGTCAATTACTCTCCTTATTTCTTTTTATTTACTTGTCTGCATCGCAATTCCTTGCACAAAGCTTTTCCGCAACAGCATAAGGACTACCAGCGGGGGCAGCATAACAATCACCGTAGCAGCCATAACCACATTCCATTCAGGAGCTATCTGCTCACTGGCTAATAACATCTTGATACCAATTTGCACCACCCGCATTTCAGCAGTAGTAGTTACAATTAAGGGCCATAAGTACTGACTCCACATAAAAATAAACTCTATAACAAATAGAGCTGCAATGTTAGTCTTAGAGATGGGAACTAAAATTTGTAGGAAATAACGCATAGGACTTGCCCCATCTACCCGGGCAGCATCGGGAAGATCTTTGGGTATAGTCAGGTAGAACTGCCGAAAAAGAAGCAGTCCGGTTGTACTGGCAAAGAATGGTACGGTGAGGGCATAGTAAGAATTTATCCAGTTAAAACTCGCCATTAATTGATAAGTGGGAACAATACGTACCGGAAGAGGCAGCATTTGGGTGATCATGCACATAGAAAACAACAGACCCTGTCCACGGAATTTAAAATGAGTATAGGCAAAGGCAGCCAGTAATGCCAGGATCGTTTTCACTATTGCTACTATTATTGAAATAAAGGTACTATTAAAAAAGAGCCGCCCCATATTAATTCGATCCCAGACTTCTTGAAAATTGCTCATAAATTGTTTTCCAGGTATAAGTTTTGGTGGATACTGGTAGGACTCCTGAAAACTTAAGGTGCTGGTAATTAAAGCAAAATATACGGGAAAAGCAAGAACCATAACCAATAAAATAAGTATTGCATGAATAAAAATATCATGCCGAGTTTTTCTGGTCATTTTTGACATAGACTATTACCTCATCGCGAATAAATAGCTTTTTGGGTAACTATCCTCAATTGAATAATTGCTACCACAGAGATTACTAAAAATATTACTAATGATTGGGCCGAAGCAAATCCAGTATTTAGATGAATAAAACCATCACGATACAATTTGTATACCAGAAGTTCTGTCGCATTTCCCGGTCCGCCTCGGGTCATAATATCTATCAACCCAAAAACCTGGAAGAAGGCATAAAGCATGTTAACAAACAATAAAAAGCTGGTAGTGGGGGAAAGCATGGGAAAGGTAATGCGCCAAAATGCTTTCCAGGATCCGGCACCATCCATCTGAGCAGCTTCTAAAAATTCGTCCGGTACATTTTGTAATCCGGCTAAAAAGAAAATAATGTTGTAGCCCAACATCTTCCAGGTAGCGGCAGTAGCTACCACAAATAAGGCAATATTCCCGTTCGTCATCCAATTTAGCGTATATCCACCAGATAGTTTGGAAACAATATAAGGAATAAGTCCAGTAGCAGGTGCAAACATTGAAGCCCAGATCACACCAGCAACTGTCGGAGAGATAGCATAAGTCCAGATAAGGGCGACTTGATAGAAGCCTACTCCTTTGATCTTCTGGTTGAGTAATTGGGCAATCGCCAGTGAAATAGAAAGTCCACCAATAATAACAAAAGCAGAGAACTTAAAAGTAGCGATGACACTGCTTCGATAGTCTGGCGAAGAAAATAAACGGACATAATTACGGAGTCCGACATAGATAGTTTTCGTGCCAAACGGTGTGGAGACAAATAAAGATTCACGTATACTTTGAACAAAAGGTCCAATTAAAAAGACAATAATTACTGCAATAGATGGCGCAATAAGTAGATAAGGTAAAAATTTGTGCCCAGGGAATCTGTCTTCCTGCATTTTTTTCCTTTTGATATATAGATATATAGAGAACTAATAGATACAGGGGCAAGCCTTTGGCTTGCTTGCCCCTACGAAACGGTATACTTTAATTATTTATTATTTACCATAGAGTTCCGCATAGTCTTTGAGTAACGCATTCATCTTTTCTGCTGCTTTATCTAAGGCATCTTTGGGAGAAAGTTCGCCAGCTATTGCTTTTTCCAACGCAGCTCTAAAAAGATCTCGCATTGCCACGAAGGGACCTAAGCGAACCCCGGTAGATGCTGCAGTATCCCGTCTTCCAGCAAGTATCTGGAGAAAAGCAGTGAGGTAGGTTTGATCCGCCGAGAACCAGCCTTCGTCTAATAGAGTTTTAAGTGCTCCACTACTCGCTGGGAAGTAACCAGTACCTTTGTGCCACTTTATAGCAATGTCTTCCCGGCTAAGATATTTTAAGAACTCCCAAACACCGCGGAGCTCTTCATCACTTTGTCCTTTGGTGATCCAAAGGCTTCCGCCTCCAATGACAGAGTTTCCCACCGGATAACCTTCGAAACGGGGAAGGAAGCTGGTACCAACCTTAAATTTAGAAGCTTTAATAATACCAGCCAGTGATGAAGTAGACTGAATAAGCATAGCAATTTGACCGGCATTGAATGCTGAGTTTGCTTCGTACTCCACTCCTCCGTAGATATATATCCCTTTTTTATGCAATCTAACCCAGGTATCAAAGACCATGTAACCAAAATCATCATTAAAGACCACTTTTTTTGCTAATCCAGTCCGCCCATTATCGTTGTCTGCGTAGAGGTGGTCATTATAGGCCAGTGTTTGTTCGAAGATCCAATCAGGCCAACCTCCGGAATAGACATGATCTACTACTCCGCTGGCCAGTATTTTTTCTCCATACTCTTCCATCTCTTTCCAGGTGGTGGGAGGTTTGTTGGGATCGAGCCCAGCTGCTTTAAAAATATCTTTGTTGTAGTAAAGCATGGCGGTAGACGAATTAAAAGGCATGGACCAAAGGTTCCCATCTACAGAATAGTAATGAGTAATGGGGATGACATATTGTGCCCAATCCCAGGTTTCTCCTAACATTTCAGGGATTTTATAGACTGGAATAATGGCATCGCTATCTATCATCGTCTGAGTCCCTACTTCATAGACCTGGACTATATTTGGGGCTGTTCCTGTAGGATATGCGGTAACATATTTGGTTAATGTTTCCGCATAGGAGCCGGTAAATAGCGGTTTAACTTCTAAATCAGGATGGGCAGCATTAAAGCTTTCGATAATCGACTCTAATACCCCCAGGCGCGACCCGCTCATTGCATGCCAGAAAGTTATGGTTACCGGTTTTGCTAAAGCAGTTCCCACTGACAATAGTAAACATAAAGTTAAAATCAAAATAATCAAAAAATTCTTTCTCAATTTCATTTTAAATTACAACCTCCTTAATAATTTTGAAACTTATTAATTAACTGATACGCTTTTTATTATTTCTATATATCGCCTCCCATCTTAAATTAGTAGCTCATGCAAAATTAGCTATTCCCTAAGAGAGTATTAAGAGCCGAGGAATTGAATAAATTTACCATAATTCTTTTTTACTGGTAGATACGGCTAGAACTCCTCTTTGCAATAATTTCTCTATTTCACTTTTATCAGAAATTAAACCGCCGGCAATAACCGGACAGGATAACTTTTTGTATATGTGTTCTATAAAATAAGGAGCAGCTATTCCGGGTAAAATTTCCACTGCATCAGGCTGGTTATTTTTTAACAGCTGTTCCCCGGTATTTAAGGCAGCAGAGTCAAGTAAAAAAATTCGCTGAATAGCAATAAGACCCTCTTTCTTAGCAACCTCAATCAAGTTACTTTTAGTGGTAACAATCCCATTACAGAGTTCTTTTTTGGCTAAATAAATTATTCCTTCTCTATCTCTGCCAATTCCCTTAATAAGGTCCATATGTAAAAAAACAAGTTTTTTGTGCTCCTTACATTTTTTCATAATCTGGGACAGATTAAATATATCTCCATAGAGAATAAAAAGAGCAGTCACCTTTGTATTGAGAGCATATTCAAAATCCGCATCATTTCTTATGGCGGCAATTAGGGGTGTTCTTTAAAACAGCCTCTTAAATTTTGCATCTATAATTTTTCCCTTGTTTTACAATTTTGTATTTTATATAATACAAAAAGTTTGATTTTAAAAGTAGTATAAAGATAATAACACATCTAATCGATTACTTCAAAATTAAATACAGTATCGAGTATATAGTATCGTGTATCGAGTTAAGAAAGAGAAGGAAATAAAGGAAAGTAGGGAAAAGATGTAAGCATAATCTTTAGGAAAACAGGTTAGAATCAACTCTCTTAATATTGCGGGTGGCAACCAGGCTCACACCTGTTCCCAGTAAATCATCTTTAATTACCTGACCTATTTTAACCTGAGCCTTCACTTCAATTTTAGCAATTTCGACCATAGCTTTTAATAATAATCTTTTAGGAATCGATTTTTCTGTCTTTACCGATACTAAAGGTAATTCACCGCCAATCACTTTAACTGTGGTGGTTAAGATTCTTAGCGGATTGATAAATTCTTCTTCGGCATATTTAATTCCTTTAGGACAGGCATTCCCTATAATAGAGGTAATCTTTCCATCTTTACTCTGGATGGTCATCCTGCAACCTATGGGGCAGCTTATACATATTATCTTATTTTGTTCCATCCTCTTTACTCCCTAATCCCTTTTAATAGAGATAGTTATATTTTTCAATTTATCATCCAATAGAACTTCCGGCAAAAAGACGCTCACCATCTCTCCCGGGGTTACAATCCTCTTCTTGTAAGCTGTCAAAACCCTGCCTTTGTCATCTATTAAATTAATTTTGACTCTCTCTTCCGGTTTTTTTACCCGCATAAAGAGTTTTATTTTTTTCCTTCCCGGAACAATAAAATCTATATGTTGAGGGACTACATAAGCAATATTATCACCGGGGAATATTTTTATGGGTTGGGAACGAAACTTTCTGTTCCCTTTGAGGTATTCGCCTACAACTCTACCTACGATCTCTCCCTCTTCGGTAACAAAATCAGCTAAGTCATGGACATGGAGCACATTACCACAGGCAAAAATTCCCTCAATCTCTGTCTCTCGGTTTTCATTTACTATGGGCCCTCTGGTTACCGGGTCTAATTTAATTCCTGCTTCACTGGTAAGTTCATTTTCCGGGATTAAACCTACAGATAATAGAACGGTATCACAGCTTATCTCTTCCTCGGTTCCGGGAATCGCCTGCAGGTGCTTATCCACCTGAGCGACGGTCACTTTTTCTACCCGCTTTCCTCCCTCGATTCTGGTAATGGTATGATTGAATTTTAAGGGGATATTAAAATCATCCAGACACTGAACCTTGTTTCTGATTAGTCCGGTAGAAAAAGGCATAATTTCCAGGACCGCCTTAACCCTTGCTCCTTCTAAAGTCATCCTGCGGGCCATAATCATCCCGATATCCCCCGAACCCAGAACGACTACCTCACGGCCGGGCATATATCCTTCAATATTAATATATCTCTGGGCAGTGCCGGCGGTAAATATTCCGGCAGGCCTGCTCCCGGGGACAGCAATCGCTTCTCGGGTTCTTTCCCGGCACCCCATAGCCAGAACAACC
>PFIP01000042.1 GCA_002782675.1 Candidatus Infernicultor aquiphilus | reverse complement strand
TCGCACTGTAATAAGTATCCATTACATTTTGATCAAAACTATAACTTTCTACCCAATCAGAAATAAGTTTTTCCTTCAAATCCTATACCCTCTTCTCCTCTTATACCCGGACATTCGTCCGATTCTCTCTTCCTTGCTCAGCTTAAAAAAGGCCATATAAAATAATCTGTAAATTTTTAAAACTCTGCGCTTCCCCAAAATCTATCTTAGCTATAAAATCAGTGATTAAAATATCCATAACTCACCTCTCCTTTGGAAAATAATATATTAAAAAAATATCCTTTACACCACAAAAACCTCTCCATCTGAAAGCTGTTCTATCTTCTGGCTAAACAAATCACCGTATCCTCTATTTTAATCCTCTAATCTTTTACACCTTGTATTTTCTCTTTGAATTGAAAAATATAATATTTGACATTAATTTCCTAATGCTATACACTTATTAACAAGTATATAGAAATAGGGGTAATTCTTATGGGTAAAAAAGAGAAAGAATTTATAGAATTTCTGAAGAAAAGAGGAGGAATAGTCAGCTATAAGGAAATTATCAAAGCTGGCTTTAATAAAGCTTTTCTTAAGGATAACCTGAATTCTGGCCGAATTCAGAAAGTTGATCGTGCCCTATATAGACTATCTGATGGCATTACCCTATCCAACCCGGATCTTGTGGCTGTGTCAATCAAAGTGTCCAAGGGGGTCATATGTTTACTTTCCGCGCTTGCTTTTCATGAAGCAACCAGCGAGATACCCCACTATGTTAATATAGCAATTCCCCGTGGTGCATGGGCTAATAAAATTAATTATCCTCCGGTTAAATTCTATCACTTTGCACCCAAAGCATGGAAAGCAGGCATTGAAAAATTTGAAATTGAGGGATATGAGATTAAAGTTTATAGCCTTGCCAAGACGATTGGTGATTGTTTCAAATTTCGCAATAAGATCGGAATGAACATCGCCAGAGAAGCTCTCAAGATTGCTATAACAGAAAAAGGCGTACAGCCTAAAGAGATTATGCAATATGCGGAGATTTGCCGTGTTGCTAATATTATCAAACCTATTTTGGAAGCTATGTTATGAAAAAAGATATTAAGAATATACCAGCCTCTATACGGGCGAAGCTACAAAATAAAGCACGAGAAACACATCGTCCTTTCGCGGAAGTATTGCAATATTTTGGCATGGAAAGATTTCTTTATCGGTTTAGCTGTTCAGAATATGCTAACCAATTCATTCTAAAAGGTGCACTAATGTTTACAGTTTGGAATGTTCCAGAGCGGAGAAGTACACTCGATATTGATTTCTTGGCACAATTTAATAATCAGGTAACGAACATTGAGAAAATGATAAAGGATGTCTGTAGGACGGAAGTTGTCCCTGATGGTCTTATCTTTGATCCCAAAACAGTAAAAGGACAGAGGATAAAGGAAGATGCAGATTATGAAGGCGTACGGGTGAAGTTTTTGGGTTTTCTCGACCGCTCACGCATTCACATGCAGATCGATATTGGATTTGGCGATATTACTTATCCAAGGCCGAAACTTATTGAATATCCTGTTATTTTGGATTTTCCAAAGCCTCATCTTAAAGGTTACCCGGCAGAAAGCGTGGTCAGCGAGAAATTTGAGGCTATGGTCAAGTTAGGTCTTCTTAATAGCCGAATGAAAGATTTTTATGATATTTGGCTTATGATGCACCAATTTGATTTTGAAGGTTTAAAACTTATTGAAGCGTTAAGAAGAACTTTCGCGTACCGTAAAACAGAGGTTCCAGAGGGTAAAAAGTTGCTTGCTAAAGAAATTTATGATGAAAAATCTGATCGACAGTCACTGTGGAAAGCATTCTTAAATAAAGAAGATATAAAAAATGCGCCTGAGAAATTGTCAACAGTAGCTAAAGAGATAGAAAAATTTCTTTATAAACCGCTTAATGCAATTAATAAAACAGAAAAATATGATGTGGGATGGAAAGCTTCCGGCCCTTGGAGATGATACCGCTAGCCCCTGCACTTTTACGAACCGCAAACATTTTACTAATCCAGCACCACTAAAATAGTGGATATTCATCAGGGGAAAGTTCCTTTCCGTTCTGAAAGATGCTAAACAGGTCATTGGCTACCTTTTTAATTCTATCCGACTCTTCCACCTTCTGTATCCATGGTCTGGGGATTAATTCAACCCCAAGTAAGGTTCCCACGGGGCACCTAAGGCATCACCGATGGCAAGCCCCAGCAGACAACCTTGATATTTACCGATCAAAAGTTTAATCCTCCGCTTATTTAAAATAGGGACATCTGTCCCTTTCACCTTAGTCTTCTCTCTTGCTTTTTGATAAGCGGACTGATTTTACTGTGTCAATCTCTACAAACTTTTTTATCTCATCTAAAATAGTCGAATCCCATTTTTCCTCTTTGATTACCTTTTTCAATTCAGCGACATCAAAGGCTGATACTTCTTCCAATCTATTTAATTGGCTTAAGAACTCTATTAAAGATTCTCTCTCCTTGGTCCCTTTACCCGGCACATTGATTTTTTCACTTGAACTAATCTTTAACTTATGATCACTCCCTATCACCACTTCTACCCCTATATTTCCGGCATATTGAATCACCGCTTCTTTTATCTCTTCCAGCTCTTCATCGATCTCTTTAATCTTTACTTCATAGCTCTTCTTTTGATCATCCAATTTGGCAAATTCATTAACCAATTTAACTCCACTATCTTTTAGATATTTATTTGCCGGCAGATTCCCAACCATATATTCATGTTTATACAAAGGACAGATATCCTTATAATAACACCATCCGCATAAAATGCTCTCATGAGGTAAAAACTCCCGGGTAGCTTCGATCTTCTTTATCAAATCAATGGTATTTTTTTTTAATTCATCTAATTCTTCTTCCGTCCTTGATGACCTGATCTCTTTATCAAAGGCTACATAATGCCAGACCAGCTCTATATGATAAACATCGTTCCACATATTTTGAATTCCTATCTGATAGAGAGCCAGCTGGCGGTCTTCATCCATTTTGCTCTGCTCCGGAAGAGATTTGGAGGTCTTATAATCATGTATTTCATAAGTTCTGTCTTTTACCTGGTCTAAGCGGTCTATATATCCCCTTAATTTATATTCTCCATGATCATCTAAATTTATAGTGACCAGACGTTCGATACCTAAAACTTTCCCCTGGTTAAAAGGAGAATACCGCTTATAATAATCTTCTATAAACTTCTTCCCTATTTCTTTATAATCCTTAGCTTTTCTTTCATTGGCGGCAATAACGACCTTATCGTGATAATTCTTATCCCAATTATCCTCATAAAAATCCAGCAGTTCACCCAAATTATATTTCCTAAAGGGGAGGTCTTTATAAATTTTTTCCATTACGTCATGAAAGCGAGAACCTAAAAAAGCCTCGATGCCCTCTTCTTCTCTTTTAATCTTATCGATATAGTTAAACTTGTATTTTAAAGGACAGCCCTTAAAGGCTTCCAGGCGAGAATGAGAATAGATAGTCATAATTTCCTCCTACTATAACCCTTAGAAATTATCTTAATACCTCTCTATAATTTTATAATTTAATAGACACATCCTATTTTTATTATAGTTTAATTTTTTCCTCTAAAGTTACCGAATTATTGACCCTTGTTATTCGCTTTTTCTTTACTGCAAAATACCAAAATTAGTGCTTCTACCAAAAGAAAAGCAGAAAAAATTTGATATCCCAGAGATAAACCTGATTTAGTAATTTGACCAATTATAATTGGTCCAAAGAAAAATCCTATTCCCCAAAAAAGATAGTAAGCTCCAGAAATTGTTCCTTTAAGTGAATTGGGAACCACTTCATTTAAAAAAGCCATTGAAGATAGATAAAAAACTCCCAGACCCAGACTTGCAATGGTTAATGCAACACTGATTAATGGTTGATTTAATTCCGAAAAGATTGCTATGCCAAATCATGCTGTCAAGAGTCCGGCAATCATAAAAATTTTTCGCCCCATTTTGTCGGATAATACTCCGGTAATAATCTGAGATATACTGATGGCGATATAAAATAAGGAAAAAAATATACCAACAAAGGTTTGATTATAATTTTTATTAATGATTAAAAACGAAGGAATCGTGGTTAAAAAAATCCCATATCCTGCACCATAAAGAGTAATTCCTACTAGAGCTGCAAGAGAATTGCTGGTTGTTACCAATTCAATAATGTTTCTAAAATTAATGGTTTGTTTTTCTTGAAATTCATTATTATTAACCTTTTCGACGCTAAACAATAGAATTAGGGCACCTATCAGACAAACACCCACATAAAATAGGAATGGTTTATTTCCTATCAAATAATTGGAAAGAAGGATCCCTAATAAGGGTCCGATGGTAAGCCCAATATGGATAGATGCATTATAAATTCCTATTACCTTCCCTTTCGAACCGGGATACTTAATCGACAATAATGCAGGCGCTAACGCCCATATAGGAGCTTCGCCCATGCCTTGAAATACTCTACCTAAAAAATATAGATTGGCATGGTTGGAAAAGTAATATATAACTCCTGTTATAAAACATATTAAATACCCCAAAAACAAGAAGGATTTAAAACCATATCTATCAGATAGGTTACCTATTGGTACTTGTAAAATGATATATGAGATCGCAAAGGCAGAAGCTAAATAGCCTACAGTTGCTCCTGAACCTGTTAGAACGATTATTCTTTGTGGAAGCAAAGCCATAATCATTCCTACGCCAAGCATCATTATAAAGACAGATAAATTTAAGCCAATCAAAGTCTTTTTGTTTTTCACTTATTTTTCACCCTAATTTCTTGAAATAAAATAGGTATCTGTCCCTATTATCCTCTGAATAATCTTTTCCTGTAATTGCGGGAAGAACTACTTTCAAAGAAGTCTTTCCTTTTTGTTTTGGATGATAATAATACAATTTCTTAAATGGTTCTTCTAGATCAATAATTCTATCTATCATATTTTCAATCCAATCTTTATTTTCAGGAAAATCTCTTGCTAAATCTTTAAGAATACCTATTTCAAAGGACTTATGATAGACAATAATATCACCAGTTTTGCCAATTTCATTCTTCAATTTCCTTAATAAAGAGGGCCTAGGGTCTTTCTCCCCCTGTGCAAGAAAATCAAGATGATTTACTTTATTATTTTCATCTTGGATATGAAGCGAATATTGGAAGGGGATTTTTTGGTATGGTTTAGACTGATTAAATATAGGAATAGCTGTATCAAAGGTTTCAAAATCAAAATAGTAAAGCGGATATTGTAAATCTTTTAAAAAATCACTTATCTTATCCTTTGTAATTAAAATTTTATTTTCATCAACTGCTTTTTTTATCAGTTGGTCTTTTAGAGATAACTTTACATTCTTAGGAATATCTTTTATATCTAATATTCCATCTTCAAATAACTCCCAATATTTTCGCCAGTCAGTCAACTGTAAAACATGATATTCCGGCAGATTACCCCAGCATGCTTTTTTCAAGGGACATACGTATGGATTATTGCAATTTTTTGATATTAATATTTCAGGAGGATTACCTTGTTCGATTATTCTAATATATTCCTCTGAATTTTCCTCAACATTCTTAACTTGATTGACTTTCTCAGTTACATCTTCCTTTAATACTAAATCTATGGGATCGATAGAATTTCGCTTAATATACTCTTTGTTAATATATTTAATAAAACATTTTTTTATATTGATTCCACTTTTTTCACAAACAAATTTTTGAAATGCTAAATCAGGAATATGCTCTTTCTTCACTTCCGTTGAAGCTTTTATTTCATAAAGATTCCAACCATCACTTGAGCATTCAAGGATATCACCTTTAAAGAAAAGATTTTTATAAACCATACTCGCTTCAAAAATTGTCTTACTTTTACTAATTAAATTTTGAGTCTCTTTAATATTTTCACCATGCTCAAGATTCCCTAAATCTGTACCGTCCGGGAAAAGTTTTTTTACATATTTCTCAAGTTCTCTTCCCTGGGCAAATTTATGTTGATCATACAAAGAAAGTTCTGGCAATTGATTTCTAGAAGAAAACCATAAAATCCTTGGGCATTGTTGTCCACTCATATATAAAGATTTAGTCAGATAATTCATTTCTTATCACTCCCTCATAAAAATATTAAAATCACCTGTTAATTACCGTAATTAAAAATAGCTAGATGAATAGTTTTATGCATTATTTAATTCACTTTCCTGTTGGTTTGATTGTTTCCCCTAGTAATAAGCATTTTTTGTAATTCAATTTAATTGGTCAATAATTTTTTTTCTCAAAGCACTTTTGTCGGCTACGTTAACATTTTCCCATATATTACCATTAAATATTTTACATTTTCCCTTTGTTAACGTCTGATCTTTAAATGGACTTAAAAGAATGGCTAATTTCTTAATTTTGCCATTTGTGCATTTATTATTTTCAAAAACAATTTTAAAAGCATTTTTAATTTTTTCTACAGTATTATCTCTCTTTTTTGTACCTGTCGGTGATTTAGTTCTATCTTTATAAATGTGGATTATATACCCTGTATTTCTCACTTTATTTAATTTTTTAATATCATTTATTAGATGCTTTTCAATATTAATTGTTTTTTCAGTACCAAGCTCAAATGCGAATTCAGGTGTTATATATTTCTTGCCTATTTTTAAATTTAAATCATCAATTTGTTTTACATCATTCTCCGAGAAAATAACAATATCAATCCTTGTGCCAGCCCCTCCACCATATTCACGATGCAAAAGTGATGTTTTATAGAAGGATTTGGAATTTTTTCCCTTATGAACAAGGGTAGGATAAAGTTTTTTAAGTGCTTCAATCTTTTTAAGTCCTTCAGCTAATAATTGTTGATTATCTGCTTCTGAAAAATAAAGTAACGGTTCTTGAATAATCTCAATACAGGTCTTTGTAATAGCGTTATCAATATCATCTTTATTTATTATACAATTCATTACTAATCCACCTCTCTTTGTTTAAAAATAAAATTACAATTGATTTAAAAATTGTTTACAAAATATAAATCGATAAATATAGGATTTATCTAAGATTCTATTGAAGTCCAATTAATCCTCTGTTCTTCCTTCAATCTTTCAGCTTTAAGGTATGACCACCAAAGAATATCAAATATTCTTATCTTGCTTAAATGGTGAATATTATTTTCCAATAATTTATCAAAGATATAATTTAAATTTTTCCGATTAGATTCTATTTGTAGATTTTTATAAAAACCAATAAAGATTTTATCGGATCTATTTTCCGTCCATACATCATTAATTAATTGACGGTATTTCTTTTGAAGGGCGTTATCAATCATGGGAATGATTTTTGGATAAAGAGTATGTAAAATCTTTGTAGCTTTAGACAAACCAATTCCATTGATCTTTAACAATTCCTGAATAACAGATTCATTTAGTTCTTTAATCTGCTCATCTCTGTCTTTCTCTTCCAGATCTAAAAACTGCTCAAGATTATATTTAAATATACTTAAGCTCTTTGTACTTTCAGTTATTTTTTTACATTCTGAAAGTACTTCTTTCTTAATACGTGCGCCAATTTTATTTACATCCTCAATTTTCCTATCTCTATGCTCTAGAAGTAGGTCGTATTTAGCATAAAAATCATTTTGGTAGCAGTAACATTCGATTAAAGCAATAGGTTCAGGGATTTTAAATGATATTTTTGAGAATAGAAAAAAAATCATCTTAAAACCTCGATTCTTGTGGTTAAATCCTTATCATTGACGAATTATCTTCAATTCTAAAGTTTCCAATAGTAATTCTTTATTTTCTTCGACATTAGTTTTCTACGTTCTTGTAGAAACTCTTCATAATGATCGATATTTTTATTTTCCATTCCTTCGGGGATACAGTGTATAGTAAAATTATCTTTAATTTCATCTAAATCTGTAATCGCTCCATAAGCAGTTCTTTCATTTCCATTGCTACAATACTCCAACAATTTAGAGAAATAATCTGCGGGAGATTTATCGCCAATTGCTATGTTAATTTCACTCTGCATCATTACATAATTTGCAATCTGGTTATATTTATTCTGCGTCAAGCCATGCTTCTTGAGATAATTCTTCGGGAACAGATGGTGAACATCTCCTTTGAAGGCAATAAGATCATACACATTTATATCTCGAGATAAAAACCCTTTGTCTTTTGCATAAACTTGGGAAGCGAGATAGACATTAAAATATGGACTACTGGCGACTGATGTATTCATCTGTTGTGGTAAACCTGCTTCCCAGAATGCATCTGATAATTCAGCAGCCTCTACATCTTCTATATATTTAGCAATACCTATTTCGTTAATTCGTTTTACATCATAATCAAAAGATGATTCCGGGGAGCTTGAATAACGCCTGGTAAGCATAGACATTACAAACCATTTGCGTATATATGATTCTATTTTAGCGGGATTTATTTTTTGATACTTCAGCACAAGATAAACAATATAGGCAAAATTTATGGTATTTTGTGAACGAATCATTGACGGGTCTATAAATCCAGCGGATCGTAGAATCATAACAAACTGCTTGAAATTTGTCTCATTCATA
Organism: Candidatus Infernicultor aquiphilus; assembly: GCA_002782675.1. Classification (GTDB taxonomy): domain Bacteria; phylum Atribacterota; class Phoenicimicrobiia; order Phoenicimicrobiales; family Phoenicimicrobiaceae; genus Infernicultor; species Infernicultor aquiphilus. Next base: position 578 of record PFIP01000042.1, on the reverse strand, counting down.
AAATTAAATATACCTTCTTTTAGCTTTTTAAAGGATTCCTCCGCTATTGATTCTTCATAATCCCGGGTTTCAAAATTCCTTCCTGACAACAAAGCTACCAAATCTGCCAAGCGCCCTCTTTTAAACTGCGAGGTAAATGAAACTCGCAACATATCTGTATAAGATGGATCATACAAATCATCCTTTTCATTTTTTAACCAGGACATTTTCTGAAAATATTCTGTTTTGGAAAATTCTTGATCTGTATCTGCAAGCTGTGGATAGAATTCAGGAGCAACTGCTAAATGGCAAAAATAATCGATACATTTTCGTAATTCGTTTCCCCCATAAATGTCATTAGCAGCAATTTTTGACATAGCAAAATCAGCTTGGCTAAGAACAACACCTTGTGAATTAATGCGGATAAATATCTCAGTAACTGTCTCAATGTCTAAATCAGAATTTAGTTCAATCAGTCCGATTTGGTTGTGAATAATGCCTAGTAATGATTCAATGCTCATAGATACCCACGCCCTTACAGGCGTGGTGCTTTCAAAATTCAAGCTCCGCTTGTCCTGTATCTTCCTTCTCTTGCATTT
>PFIP01000098.1 GCA_002782675.1 Candidatus Infernicultor aquiphilus | reverse complement strand
GAAGCAAAGTGTTGTAAGAGTCTATCCCCCTCATGATGACCGAAGGTATCATTTATTACCTTAAGGCCATTGATATCTACCATCATTATACTTAAAGGGTAATAACGGGGGAAGTTGTACCTTTCCAGTTCTTCCTCAAAGTAAGCTCGGTTGTAAAGGTCGGTTAGGGCATCATGGAAGCTTAGGTATCTGATTCTCTCTTCAGTTCTTTTACACTCGATGGCAGTAGCTACCTGAGAGGAGACGAATTCTAAAAGCCCGATATCTTTTTCGGAATAAAGTTCAGGGTTGGTATAGCTTTGTACTACTATAGCCCCGATTACTCTATCTTCTACCTTGAGGGGAACTCCTAACCAAACCTTACGTAACGTGCCAAACCATTCTCTAAATTCCATCATAAACTTTTTTCCTTTAATTATTTCTCGATTAACAAAAATTGAGTTACCTGTCCTTATGACCTGAGCAACCAAAGAATTATGGTTAATAGTTCTTGGAAGATGAATAGGCTTGGCATGATCAATATTATAAGGGAAGAATATTTTATCTTCTTTTTCATCTACCAAAGCGATATAGAAGTTAGAGGTGTCGATGATGCTGCCTAATTCCTGATGGATTAGGGGATAGAGCTGGTCAAGGGAGAGGGCAGAATTGGTAACTTTAGAGATATTGTATAAGACCTGATGGAGTCTTTCACTTTGATTGCGTTCGGTAATATCTCTGTACATCCCTATCATCCCTTGAAGCTTACCATCAAGCATAACCCTGGAAACAGATATAGAAACTGGGAATAAGGTTCCATCCTTCTTCTTTCTGATACTCTCATAATAAAATTTGCCTTTTAACGCCTTTTCGGTCATCCATTTCCCTTCTTCCATCTTCTCTGGTGGGTGAATCATTCCGTTATCCAGATTTCTACCCTTTACTTCATTTAGATTATAACCAAATAGTTCGGTAAAGCGAGGGTTTATATTTAAAATATTACCTTTTTCGTCCAGATACACTAAAGCTTCAGGACTACTGTTAAATAGACTGGCAAATTCCTGCTGGCTTTTTTGTAAGACTTCTTCGGCTTTTTTACGCTCTCTGACAAAACGAAGAATTATAGCGATGGCTAAAATACCAAAAAAGATTAGCGGAATAATTAGAAAAAGAGCTTTTCGCCAGTTAAAGGAAGTTGGTGATGTACCAAGTAAGAAATGGGAAGTATATAAAACTTCGCTCAGGCAGGCTATAAAACATAAAAGTATAACCATAACAATTATAGTAAATACTTCTCTGTTTTCTTTGATTTTCTCTATCCACCTTTGCAGTTTTAAAATCTTATCTTCTAGATCAAGTTTTAATTTCATTTTTTTCTTTTCTCTTAAAAAATAATATCATCATCTTTAGAATCTGGATCAGGTAGTGGCTTTTTATCATCATCCTTACCGTTAGAATGATTTTGATTGTAATTATAATTCATATTTATTTCCATTTTATTTATAAATAAACTCCTTCTAAATTTAACATTACATTTATATTATAAAATAATTTAGGTTTATTTTATATTCTGGATTCAAATTATAATCCCCTTTATTTTTAATAACCTTTTTCTAATTCCCGGTAGTATTTTTTAATTGCTATATATCTTTAATCCTTACGGAATTAATCCATTCTTTTATTATTTCTCTCTTCTTTTCTTCCAGGACAATCTTTTGATATTGGACAATTCTATTATAATTTTATTTTTTCTTTTTCTTCTCCTCATACATCTTCTGGTCAGCTATCCGGATTAATTCATCCATAGTTAGGGGATTATCAGGATCATATTCCGAAAGACCGATACTGAGGTCTATTGTATAAGGTTTCTTTAGAGTCTGGTTTAATTCAATTAAATTTTTATTTAATCTTTCTTCAATTTGAGATGCGTCTTTAAGAGAGTTATCCGGAAAGATTAACAAGAATTCATCTCCTCCCATACGACAGATGATATCCACTTCTCTTAAGGTGGATTTAAATAATTCGGTAACTTCTTTTAAGACCCTGTCGCCCTCATCGTGGCCAAAAGTATCATTGATGGATTTAAATCTATCTATATCCAGAAAAGCCAGCAATAGAGGAAACTTGCTACGGTGGGATAGTTTAATCTGCCTGTCCAGCAGTTCCAGACCATATCTTCGATTATAACAGCCGACCAATGAATCAATCCGGGCAAATTTTTCCAGTTTTTCTTCCACTTTTTTTCTTTTACTTATATCTGCCTCTAAATCTCTGGTCCTCTCTTCTACCTTTTTCTCCAGATTTCTACTGTATGCCTCCAGCTCTTCCCTTGATTTTTTCAAGTGAACCGTCATTTGGTCAAAGGCTCGAGATAATTGTTCCACTTCATCAGGGGAGGTAGTTCCAACTTTTTAATTTAAGTTTCCCTTAGTTATCTCTTCAGCACCCTCATGTAATCTTCTAAGGGGTCTGGTTATACTCCGGGAGATAAAACTGGAGATAAATATAGCAGCCAATAGGATGATAGCGAATAGCAGAAGGAGGGTGTTAGTGAGCTGAGTGATCGGGGGCAAAGGCCTCTTCGACATCTATCTGAGCTATCAAACACCAGTTCATCTCAGGTGGGTGGAGATCTACACTGAGTACTTCGATGCCTCGATAATCCTTGATGATATCTACCCCTTCTTTTGGTAGAGTATTGGAAGGATCAAAATGCTCTGGGTTTTTTAGTTCAATCTTCTGCTTGAGAAAGACTTCATCGATAAAGCGGGAGGGGGTAATCATGTAACCCTCTTGGTTTACCAGGTAGGTTTCCCCGGTTTGGCCTAAGCCGGTAGGATCAGTAGTTATCTTAAATATTGGTTCAAGAGACATTCTAAGCACCACTACCCCTAATAATTTATTATCTTCTTCTAAAATGGGAGCTGAAAAAGCAAGAACATTTTCTTGATGGTGGGAAGAGATATAGACATCCTTAATAAAGACTCCTTTTTTTCCTCCCAGAAAGTAAGGGTCATTACTCTTGTCTTTACCAATTTCTTCTTCGTCACTGGAGGCAATAATAGTACCTTTGGTATCTAAGACAAAGATATTGTGAACATATTCTCCTGCCTGGGCAGTATCTTGCAATCTGAGTATAACCCGATTAAATTTTAGGAGATAATCTTCTTCTTTGGTGGAGGACAAAAGTTCTCTGATAACTATCCACTTAGATGATTGTATAACTACTTCTTTTTCTAAATCAAGCAAGGTTTTGATGTGCGCTGCTCTGGATTGAGTGGTGCTAATTAGATTGTGGGTAATCTGATGTCTGATGAGGTTAGTGGACATGTTTCTACTCATTAAAATACTGATTGCACCTACAGCTATTAGAAGCGATAAAATAATTATAAGTAATCTTTTCCGAATTTTCATTGTTTTTTTACCTCATCTTTTTTTAAGGGTTCATTATGTTGTCAAGGGAAAGGTTATTCCATTAACAATAGATCTGAAAATATGCTTATTTTATTCAAAAATATGACTGGTGACGGTTCTTTATCACAATCACACTTCAATCCTTCCGGAATCAATCCACTCTTTTATTATTTCTCTTCTTTTTCCTTCCAGGGCAACCTCAAGCATTTTTGATGTTTTTCCTTTAATTCTTTCCTCATTTAACTGTATTTTCCAAAAATCTGGTAGTCTGTTTTCTGTTTCTATTCTTATCTCTTCCTGTTCTAAGGGATTAAGTGAATTATAAATTTGCTCTATCTTTTTAATCTCTTCCTGCCTCTTTTTATTTTCCTCTTCTTGCAGTTTTATTTTAATATATTCTATTTTTCCCTCTAATCTATATTTTGTAGTCTTTCTCGTAGTCTTTCTCGTAGTCTTTCTCGTTCTTTATAAAATTCTTTTTCGTAATCTTCAAAATCAAAATTGGCTGAGTTTCTATAATTGTCAAACTCTTCCTGGCTTTCGATAACTTTTTTTTCTTCCATCAATTTTTGAATTAAACCATAATCAGTAGCTCCACGAATATAAGGTCGCAAGGTCCGGTAATATTTTATTTCTTTTTGGTAATTTCTTTTAATTTTCTCCCAATTTTCAAAAGTAAAAAGTTCTCCACCGAAATTTTTCTTCACTTCCCGACCATAAAGTCTTAAGTAAGTATTATGGCCAACAAAAAGCGAATCCAAAACGCTATCTACAATTACTCCATCAAAATCTAAAGCTAATATCTTCAAATCTTAGTATCTCCTTCTTTTTTGTTTTAATTTCATTTTTTAAAGATAGTCTTTTCTTAAGGGATACCAAACATCCAATACTTTAGTATCTGACTCTAAGGCTATCGCTCCGTGCTCAATATTAGGAGGGATTACTACCCCTTCCATTACTTTTAGAGTTTTTGCTTGCTCTCCAACAGTCATTTTAACTGAACCTTGCAGAACTAAAGAAATTTGTTCATGGGGATGTTTATGTTTTGGCATCATCGGATTGGGACCAAATTCAAAATAGGTAAACATGGTATGTTCATTTGCTACTGTCTTTATAGTTGAACCGTTTATCACTTCTTTAGGTTTTAAGTCCTTTATTTTGTAAAAGTTCACTTCTTTCATTATTATTTTCACCTCCTCTTTTATTATTTCATCATTCGTGCAAAACTTTCTTTAACGCTTCATCATGAGATTGGAATGCCAGGGAAGGAAGCTGGTTAAAGTTAAAAAATTTTGCCTCCTCTGCGTCATCACCAGCACAAAGGTTACCTCCTATTATCTCTGCTTCATAGATTATAGTAACTATATAACCATGAACCTTACTCTTATTAGAATAAACTCCTATTAATTTTCTTAATTTTCCTTCTAATCCCGTCTCCTCAACTAATTCCCTTAAAACCGCTTGATCTGGAGTCTCTTCTATTTCCATAAACCCACTGGGCAATGCCCATTCACCTTTACAGGGTTCTACCCCCCTTTTTATCAATAATATTCTGCCTTGGTTATCTCTCGCTATTACTGCTACCACCGGAATAGGATTTTCATAATATATTTTGCCACATTTTAGGCAAAATAATCTTTTCCTTCCTTCTAACATTTTTCTGGCTAATTTATAACCACAATAGGGACAAAATTTTATGGATAAATTACTTTTCATGCATTGCTAACTCCTTTTAAGGCAGACACAAGGTCTGCCCCTACTTTTTTCAATAAGCCCTCTTGGGCAAAACTGGTATAATTATCATCTCCTAAAATTATATGGTCCAGCACTTTTACTCCAATCAGGTCACAAGCTTCCGTTAAACGTTCTGTAATATCTATATCATTTTTGCTGGGATTTGATTCTCCGCTGGGATGATTATGTAAAAATATAACTGAAGCAGCAGATTCCTTAATTATCTCTTTTAACACTTCGCGGGGATGGACAATACTTTCGGTCAAACTTCCTACCGAAACATCGATATCCCCGATAATCTTATTTTTTACATCTAACAATACTATCTTAAATATTTCCTTTTTTAAATCTCTCATATTTGGTCCATAATAATCTACCAAATCAACAGCATTATGGATTTTCTTTTTAGATGAACTGGCCTCCCTTAAGAGCCTTTTTCCTATCTCTAAAGCTGCCTTTATCTGAGCAAATTTAGCCATACCTATTCCCTTAACAGAAATCATCTCTGAAAAACTCAAAGAATCTAATTTTCTTAAACTTTTCCCATTTTCTATTAATAGCTCTTTAGCAATATCCACCGAAGTTTTTCCTTGATAGCCTTTCACCAATATTATTCCCAATAACTCAGCATCTGTCAAATAATCTACACCATACTTAACTAACCTCTCTCTTGGTCTTTCCTCATCCGGCCAATCCTTTATGGTATAATTCTTTTTCTCCATCTCTTCCTCCTTTACGACTATGACAAATTTAGTGCCAGGCACCTTTTTTTACCTTATGACAAATTTAGTGCCTGGCACCTTTTTTTACCTTTTATTCGATTTAAGCGATATTGCAATTTTTCTCTCAGAAACATATTTTCTACCATATTCAAAGCTTCTTCTACCATCCGCTCTGCCTTTTGATAATCTCTCAAGTAATGTTCATAATATTTGGCCAATTCTGCATAAGGATAATAGACAAAACCATAGCTTCTTTCTATTATCTCTTTCCACATTTCTTCTGCTTCTTCCCATTTCCCCTGCCTTTTATAGGCAAAAGAACCTAACTTTAATGCTTCTAAAACCTCTTCCTCTGATAAATTGTGTTTTAAAGCTTCAGCATAATATAAAGTACTCTGGTCATATTTCTTTTCAGCATCAAATATCTTACCCACGCTAAAAATATCCATCCCATATTCAGCATTTTCTAAAGGATCTTCTACCAGAAAACACATTTTACTAACTAATGCCACTAAAGAGAGAATATCTTGTAAATTATGCTCAAAGACTGGTTTCATGGTTCGAGCATCTCTAGTCTTTAAATATCTAAAATAGATCTCGGGGATAAGATATCCCGGTACATCATCAGTTCTACTAACCTTCAATATATCTCTTTCTACCGTAGAGAGGGAACAACTCTCTAATCTTCTCTTCCATAAACGGCGAGCGGGGTAAAGAAGATCGAAATGATAAGGGTCTTCTAAATTTATCTTCATTCCAGACATAATATAACGGCTTTCCATTAAAGGAAGATCAAAGGTTTTACCATTATAAGTAACTACAGCTTTAAACTTGCCCAGTAAATCATTTACCGCTGATAGTAGTGCTCGTTCTTCATTATAATCCCGCATAAAATATTGTCGAACACAAAATTGGTCCTCTTCAAAATATCCTACTCCTATAAGAAAGATGTAAGTTCCTGTTCCTCCGGCCAACCCGGTAGTCTCCGTATCCAAAAAAATAGTCTTATTAATATCTATCTCTTTTAATTTAGCATCCCTCGCTAAACTAGAAATAGTCTGGGTAGAAGATTGAAAAATTTGAAAAAGCTTAATTTCGCCACATTTATAATCTTGAGGAAAATAATTTTCTCGGACAAAACTATCTCCGAAAGGGGTGGAAATAAATCTTCCCGACAGCACTTCTTCTATTTTTACTTCGTTTTTTACTATCTTTATGCTTTTCTCTCTTGGTAATTGACTAATTTTATTTAAATTCCTTTTTAATTGAGCGATCTTTTCCAGCCGTTCCTGTAGATCCATAATCAGTTTAAAGCCTCCTTTAAAACTAAAAGAGCACTCTCTTTACCCTTTATTCCCACTTCATCAATAGGACCCACACAAGAGGGACAACCATTTTCACATCCGCAACCAACAATTAATTCTTGAGCGGCCTGAAGTAAAGTCCTGCGCAATTCAAACATCTTTTCACTAAATCCTACTCCTCCAGGATAGTTATCATAGATATAAATGGTTGGCTTGCCCGTAAAAGGGGAACAAACTTCTGTAACTGCCCTTATATCTTGAGGATCACACATAACATATAAAGGGACAACATTAATAAGCACATTGGCTAAAGCCAGAAGTCCACTACTTAGATTAAAATAAATTCCCTCTTTTTCCTGACGCCTAGGCCTAGATAGTTCATCAATATCTTTAATCATTAAGGAAAGCCAGTAGGCAGTAGTGTGCATTTCTTCGGATGGTAAAGATATTTCACCAAAACCGATATTTTCATGAGTATAAAACTTTATCTTTTTATATCGAGTAGACCTGGTAGTAATAGCCACTTCCCCATAAGCATGTTCCAGATCTAATTCTTCATTCTTCTCAAATAGATCTAAAACTTTTATATTGGTTTCCGTCTGAGCAACAGTATAATAATTAACCCTAACCTTCTCTGCATAGGCCTTCTGGCTTGGATAATCTAACTTATTGATAGCATATTGTTCGCCTTCATGAAGGTAAATAGCCCCTTCGTATATAACAGTAGGCACACTTGCTCGATCTACTTCTCCGATAACCTGTTCTTGCTGATTGGTAGTATCTATAATGACAAAATTATCCATCGAGGTACTGCGTAAGCTTATCTCATCAGTAGGATAAACCTCGCTCATCCAATACCATTTCTTCTCTACATAATGAAGTACGCCTTCCTTCTCTAAATACTTCAAAATATCCGGGAGCTTTTTGGTTCCAAAATCTTCCCCTTCTTCGAAGGGCAATTCAAAAGAAGCACACCGAATATGACTAACTAAAATACTTAAATTATTGGGGTCAATAACTGCACTCTCTGGTGATTCTCCAAAAAAATAATCAGGATGCTTTATCACAAACTGGTCTAAGGGGTTACTGGAGGCAACTAAGATAGCCAGGGAGGTATTAGAGCGGCGCCCAGCTCTTCCGGCCTGCTGCCAGGTACTGGAAATAGTCCCCGGATATCCAGCCATAAAACAGACATCCAGCTGACCGATATCTATGCCTAATTCTAAAGCATTGGTGCTTACCACTCCTTTGATATCCCCATCTTTTAACCCCTTTTCTATCTCACGCCTTAAATTAGGCAAATATCCCCCTCTATAACCTCTTATAATATCTTTAGGTCTCCCGGTTTTTTCTAAAAATTCCTTTAAATAACTGGTCAAAACCTCCGTAGTTAGACGACTTCGAGCAAAGACAATGATTTGAAGATCATAATTTAAAAAATAAGCTACAAAACGCGCGACTTCTTTAATTAAACTCTTCCTAATTCCTAATTCTTTATTAATTACCGGAGGATTATAAAATAAAAAATGTTTTTCTCCCTGAGGAGCACCATTATTATTAACTAAAACAAAATCTTCTCCGACAATTTTCTGAGAAAGCTCCCGAGGATTAGCTATAGTTGCTGAACAACAAATAAACTGAGGACTCGAACCATAAAAGCGACAAATTCTCTTTAATCTTCTTATCACATTAGCTAAGTGGCTTCCAAATACCCCCCGATAAATATGAATTTCATCGATTACTACATATTTTAAATTTCGGAATAGTTCCAGCCATTTAGTATGATGAGGTAATATCCCCAAATGTAACATATCTGGATTAGTTACCACAATATGACCTTGCTTGCGGATAGCCTGCCGAGCAGAAGAAGGAGTATCTCCATCATAAGTATAAGTCTTAATCCCTTCATCTAAGGCAGAAATTAATTTATATAACTCACTTAATTGGTCTTGGGACAAAGCTTTAGTGGGAAATAAATAAAGTGCTCGACTATTTTTATCTTTTAAAATAGAATCCAAGACCGGCAGATTATAACAAAGAGTTTTACCGGAAGCGGTGGGGGTCACCACTACCACATTATTCTTGTTCCTGATCAATTTTAAGGCAGAAGCCTGGTGAGAATAAAGTTTGGTAATGCCTTTCTCTCTCAAAATATGTACTAATTTATCCTCTATCCATTCAGGAAAATCTTCATAAACCCCTGACTTAGCCGGAATATGTTTCCAAACAGTAAGACAAGAACTTACTCGATTATACTTCTTTAATTCATTTAAGATTTTTTCTACTGGCATATATTAAAACCTATCGTCTTTTCCACTCCTTCTCTATTAGAAAGGTCATATCCTGCTGCAAAGGCATGACAGGTATCGAAACATATTCCTATTCTCTTTCTATCTTTCGCCCCTTCCATCATCCTCTGTAACTGCCCCAAAGTATAACCCAAATGTGTGCCCGAACCAGCCGTATTCTCCAATAATATCATTGTCTTTAAATTTAAATCTGCACTCTTTTCCAAAATAATATTAAGGGCTCTAATGATTCTTTGAATTCCATACTCTTCTCCCCTATCAATATGAGCTCCAGGATGGGTAATTAAATAAGGGACAGCTAACAAAAGATTAGCCCTCTTCATCTCTTCTATAAAAGAATTAATTGATTTAAAATAGAGTTCGTCTAAAGGAGAAGCTAAATTAATTAAATAGGAGGTATGAATAAAAACTGGGTCAATATCAAGGATAGAATTCTTTAAATTTCTTTTAAATCTTTTAACTTCCTCTTGATCTAATATCTTCTCCTGCCAGGTAGCAGCATTCTTAGAAAATATCTGCATAGTATTACAACCTAATTCTTCTGCTCGAATAACTGAATTATCTATCCCCCCGGCAATAGAAACATGACATCCAATCTTCAAAAATTACTCCCTTTTCTTCAATATATCTCTCAGGTCAGGTCCACAATTGTAGACCCCTTCTCATTATTTTAACTGATAAATTTTATAATGCCCTGCTGATTGTAGCATTAGCCAGATTTCATTAAAAATATTATTAGTAGCTTTTTTACCTTGTTTAATATAATATTCCACTGCTTCCTTTTTAGTCAAACCTATTCCTTCTTCCACCACTAAAAATAATTTACCCTTATAATTATACTTTCTATTGCTTTTATTATTTATCCGTTCATTCAAAGAATCGCAAAACATCTGATTCGCTTCGGTTAAATAATCTTTTTTATCTTTATGCTTACGATCATAATTTTTATCCTTCTCCCGTTTCTTCATTAATTGAACTAACCCCCAAGCAGCTTTTGCTTCTTCTTTGTTATAATAAACCTGAGTAAGTTCAAGATTTAAATCATCGGTACAAATACAAGATGGTTCTCCTTGGATAGGATCACCCAATCTAACCAAATGAAAATCCTTTTTATTTTTTTTATTATATTCTTTTAAAAAAGTTTTATAAATCTCTTTTTCTGAAATTTTATACTCTGTCTCGGTCTCTGGGTCAAATTTGCTTTCTTTAACTGACTTATTAGGAAGCATTTTCTATTATTCCTCCAAATAATATAAAATATTTAGCTGTTCATTAAGAACGTTCAATAACAGTATTTTATAAACTAATTATTTAATATGGATATCTTTTCTCCCCTCCCATGTCTATTTTGTTTTTCAATAACAAAAATAAAAAAACTGGTATCATAAAAAGGTGAATGCAATTTAATAAAGTTTTATTTTTGTAATTATAGCATATAGAGGCAATCTTATTAAATACTTATTTATCTTTTCTTTTTATTTCTCTCTATTCCCTCTTTCCCTTACGCCTAGCGAATAGATTAAATTATCTTCTCCTATTTATTTCTCTTCTATCTTTATCTTTATCTTTATCTTTTATTTGACTGAAAACTAAAAACCAATAACCGATAACTTATTTTTATTAATTTTTAATAAAAAAAGAGGATTTTTGAAATTTTTATAGAATGTTATTTATATACGGTTTTTTAAGAAGAAATGTTAGCGTGGATTGGTGGCGAATTTGACTCAGAACATTTTGACCCAGATGAAATTACTTTTGATGACCCTGCTGAACGTTTTAAAATGGCCTTTGGTATTTGTAGAAACTGTATAAATAGAGCAGAATTGGATCATAAAGAAAAAAAGAATTATATTAAATATTTTTTTGATAAATATATTGCAAATGACCCCGACTATTTCCGAGAATATTATAGTTATACTCTAAGAGAGATATGCTACTCAAGAGATGATTTGGAATATTGGAAGAAACTGCTCAAACCTCATTTACCTAAGAATCTACCGGATAGCAGCCAATGGTGTAAATATTATCAGGCGAAGGAGACTTTAAAAATTCAACTTCACATCTTAGACTTACTTGACGATAAAAAGGAATTCTATGATTTAATAAAGAGACATTATCATCAGGACCAGGAATTTTGCCTTTATTATGCCAGTCGTTTAGAAAAAGACGGTAGGAGTAAAGAAGCAATTATAGTTGCGGAAGAAGGTCTTGGCCTTTTTCCTGATCATTTGTCCATAGAAATACGTAGATTTTTAAATAGGTTTTATAAAAAGCATTCTCCGGAGAAATATAAACAAAACCTCATAAACCTTTTTATTCAAGATAGAAACTGGAATGATTACGAAAGACTGAAAAAAATTTGTTCTGAGGAAGATTGGAAAAAGATACTTTCTATAATCATAAATGGTCTCTCAAAAGATAGATTTGGCAGTAAAGATACAATCATTAACATCTATCTAAAGGAGAAAATGTTTGAACAGGCGCTCAAGCAGGTTCTTGCTAAAAGAAGTCTTTTTACTCTGAATATGTATCATAAAGATCTATCGGAAAAATTCTCTAAAAGATACTTCGATGCTTATAATGAACTACTCATCCCTTTTGCTGACAGTAAGACGGGCAGACCGCACTATAGAGAGGTTATTAAGTATTTGAAACAGATGAAAAGAATAAAAGGCTTTGAAGATGAATTCAGTAAAGTGGTGAACTTACTTAAGACCAAGTATGCAAATAGACCTGCTTTTTTGGATGAGATAAAAGATATGTAGAATATAGATAATTTTACAAAAGATATTTTTTATTTTTATTTACTCGTTATCTAAAGGGTTTATTAAAATTTTATAGAATATAAATTACATATAACTTTAGAAATGTTATTACTCTTTTTGATAAAAAATTTATATTATGAGAAGGAGAATCAATATGAGAAAGAAATCTAATCTAATATATCAATTTAAGATTACCCTAAAGGATATCAAGCCACCCATTTGGCGGCGGATACAAGTTCCTAAAACCTATACTTTTTGGGAACTACATGTAGCTATTCAAGATGCTATGGGCTGGTATGATTGTCACCTCCATGAATTTAAATTAATTAACCCCTTAACCGATACAGAGATCAACATAGGGATTCCAGACGAAGAGTATGAAGATTACGAAGTTCTTCCAAGTTGGAAACAAAAAATAGCAAATTATTTTATTTTAGAAAATCAAGGGGTTAATTATATCTACGATTTTGGTGATTATTGGAAACACAGAATAACCTTAGAAAAGATGCTCCCTAGAGAAAAAAACATTACTTATCCCAGATGTATTGAAGGAAGAAGAGCTTGCCCTCCTGAAGATTGTGGTGGGCCTGATAATTATAATGATTTTTTAGAAAGTATAAGAAATCCTAATGATGAACAACACGAAGAAATGTTAGAATGGGTGGGAGGAGAATTTGACTCTGAGCATTTTGACCCAAATGAGGTTACTTTTGATAACCCAGCTGAACGTTTTAAAATCGCTTTTGGTAAAAAATAAACCATATTCTATGGTTATCTCCCAAAAACTAACTATTTAATACAACATATTTAACTTAAGCAGCAAATTTAACTCTAGAGGCCCTTTGAAAACTAAATAACAAAAATAAATGGTTATATAAAAGAGTAGAAAGCTCAGGTATAGGCCTATTCATCAACCCCTTTATCAATCTCTTACAGTTTATGGCCGAGATCTTAAACCCTAACCACACCTTTGAACGTACTTCTCCCCTTACCGGAAGATGATCTATCTTGTACCTCCTCCTTAGTACCGAAGGGAGACCCTGTTGACAGTATAACCTAGATGTTTCTTCTTCCCCTTTTTACGGTAAGTGGCATCCGGGTCAGTAGGGTTTTGTAAAGAGTCAGGGGCTATCTCGAGAGAAGTTTTTATCCTACCTTTTCTGGTTTGCTCTTTTAACATTCGGCTAAGGAGTTTAAACTCTTCGGTCTTGCTTATCTCTTTATCCTTT
>PFIP01000083.1 GCA_002782675.1 Candidatus Infernicultor aquiphilus | reverse complement strand
TTTGATCGAGAGAAAGGATTAATTCGGATTGTTTTTCAAATAGTAGGTAAAACTAGCGAAGAACTTTCTACTTTAAAAGAAGGAGATAAACTATATTCTTTCATTGGACCATTAGGTAAAAAGACTGAGATTGCCCTTTATGGAAAAGTAATAACTATAGGTGGAGGTACAGGAATCGCCTGTATCCATACCATTGCCCGTGCCTTAAAAGAGGTCGGTAATGAAGTTATCTCTATAATTGGAGCCAGAACCAAAGATCTCATTATCATGGAAGAAGAGATAAAGAAAGCCTCTTCAAAATTGATAGTAACTACTGATGATGGTAGTTATGGGAGAAAAGGTTTTGTTACCCAAGTCTTAAAAGAGATCTTAGATAAGGATCAATCAATAAAGAAAGTATGGACTATTGGCCCAGCAATAATGATGAAGGTAACCTGTGAGACTACTAAACCATATTCGGTAGAGACTATAGTTAGTTTAAATTCTGTTATGGTAGATGGTACCGGAATGTGTGGTTCATGTAGAGTTACTATTAATGGGGAGACCAAATTTGTTTGTACCGATGGCCCTGAATTTGATGGACAATTGGTAGAATGGTCAGAATTTGCCAATAGATTGACTCGCTACCAAGAGCAGGAACAAAAATCTTGGGGAATTTACCATAAACCTACTCATACCTGTAGATATGGAAAGGAGACAGAATAATGGCGGAGATGATACCGATTAAAGAAAGAATGAAGAGAACTCAAGTGCCTATGCCTGAACAAGAGCCTAAAGAGAGGATTTATAATTTCAAAGAAGTCCCTTTAGGTTATACCAAAGAACAAGCTATTTATGAAGCCCAAAGATGCCTCCAGTGTAAAATTCCTAAATGTATGCAGGGTTGCCCAGCTGAGATTAATATCCCTCAATTTATTACCAAGATTGTGGAGGAAGATTTTGCTGGAGCTTATTTTGAAATACTAAAGACCGATAATCTTCCTGCTATAACCGGGAGGGTATGTCCTCAGGAAGAGCAATGTCAAAAATACTGTATCTTGCAAAAACAGGAAAAACCTATAGCTATTGGCAGATTAGAGCGCTTTGTCGCGGATTGGGCTCGAGAGAATAACGTCCACGGGAGATTACCAGAATTAAAGAGAAAGAATCAAAAAGTAGCGATAGTTGGTTCTGGCCCAGCCGGACTTACTTGTGCGGCTGATTTAGCTAAGTTAGGTTATAAAGTAACCCTTTTTGAGGCACTTCATAAACCAGGAGGAGTGCTAATTTATGGTATTCCAGAATTCAGACTACCTAAATCGATCGTAAAATATGAAATAAATGAAATTGAAAAAATAGGAGTGAAAGTAATAACTAATCTTATAGTTGGTGCAACCATTAGTGTAGATAAATTAGCTCAAGATTTTGATGCTATATTCCTGGCTAATGGAGCTGGTGCGCCTCGATTTATGAATATTCCCGGTGAAAATCTTAATGATGTTTATTCTGCTAATGAATTTCTTACCCGTTCCAACTTAATGAAGGCTTATGCCTTTCCCGAATATGATACACCTATTAAAATTGGAAAAAGAGCAGCTACTATCGGTGCAGGAAATGTAGCTATGGATTCGGCGCGTACTGCTTTAAGGTTGGGAGCAGAGGAATCTTATATTGTTTATAGAAGGTCAAGAAAAGAGGTGCCAGCTCGAGATGAAGAAGTAAATCATGCTGAAGAGGAGGGCATAATATTTAATTTTCTCACTCTTCCGGTTAAGATTTTAGGAGATAAGCAAGGCAAGGTAAGCGGAATGGAATGTCTGAAGATGGAATTAGGTGAACCTGATGAATCAGGCCGAAAGAGTCCTAGAGCTATTGAAAATTCTAATTTTACTATTGAAGTAGATATGGTTATTGATGCTATCGGTACTTCTGCCAATCCCATCATAGCTCGAAGTGCCACTGGAGTTGAAACTAATAAATGGGGTTATTTCATAACTGATGAAAAGACTAAAGCTACTACCAAAGAAGGAATTTATGCTGGCGGAGATATAGTTCGGGGTTCAGCTACGGTAATTTCAGCAGTAGGAGATGGCAAAATAGCCGCAAGAGCAATCAACGAATTTTTATCTTTGGGTAAGAGTTTGAGAAAAAAATAAAATATGTAAAGCGTAATAAAATTATTTTTAGGAGGATTTTAATAAAATGTCTAAAGAAATGAATCTTTTCGAAATGGTGCAGGCTCAATTTGATCATAATGCAGAGAAACTTAATCTTGATCCTGCCTTACGAGCATTTATGAGAGAACCGGAAAGGCAATTACAATGTACTATTCCGGTAGATCTGGATGATGGTACTACTAAAACCTTTACTGGTTTTAGAATTCAACATTCTACTGCACGGGGGCCTGCCAAAGGTGGGATCCGTTTCGCTAAAGATGAAACCATTGATATGGTACGAAGTTTAGCTACTATGATGACCTGGAAATGTGCGGTAGTAGATATCCCTTTAGGAGGAGCTAAAGGTGGAATCATCGTGGATCCGAGAGAATTGTCCGCTAGAGAAACTGAAAGGCTTTGCCGGGGTTGGGTGAGAAGAGTTTATGATTTTGTTGGCCCAGAAATGGATGTCCCTGCCCCAGATGTCGCTACTAATCCCCAGGATATGCTCTGGATAATGGATGAATATGATACTATTACTAGAAGCAGGAAACCTGGATTTGTTACTGGTAAGACGGTAGGAGTAGGAGGTTCTTTAGGCAGAACTGAAGCTACTGGTTACGGAGTGATTTATTGTGTTAGAGAAGCTCTCTCGAGATTGGGTATCGATTTTAAAGCTGCTACTGCTTCTATTCAAGGTGCAGGTAATGTTGCTTGTTATGCGGTGGAGAAATTTGTCCAATATGGCGGCAAAGTAGTAGCGGTTGCTTGTTGGGATTCTAATGCTAAAAAAGCCTATACTTATAGTTGTGAAAAAGGGATTGATCCTAAAAATTTATTTGCCCCTGGTACTTTAGATAAATTTGGAACTATTGATCCCCAAAAGGCTAAATCTTTTGGTTGGAAACAAGAAGCTGGTGATGCCTGGTTAAAGAAAGAAGTAACTGTTATTATTCCAGCAGCCTTAGGTCAATCGGTCACTCAGGATAATGTAAATGAGATTAATTTTGATTCAGTTAAGCTGTATGCTGAAGCAGCTAATTCTCCTACTACCTTAGAAGCAGATGAAGTATTAAAAGAGAAAGGTATCTATGTTATACCTGATTTTCTTTGTAATGCTGGTGGGGTAACTGTTTCTTATTTTGAACAGGTTCAAAATAATATGAATTATTATTGGCCAAAAGATGAGGTCTTGGAAAAATTGAATAATATTATGACTGGTGCTTTTAAAACGGTAGCAGATTTAGCCAGGGAAAAGAAATGCTATACTCGTGATGCAGCTTATTTTATCTCTATTCTACGAGTGGCTAAAGCAATAGAAGGAAGAGGCTGGGTAAAACCTAAGAAATAAAAATTTTTAATTAAAAATACTCAAGAAAAATTTAGTATATAATATCTAGTATCTCGTATTTCGTGAAGAGAATAGGAGTCAGTAGCCAGAATAAAATAGTAATATGTAATGAGTGATGTGTAGGGGTTTGATTTATCAAACCCGTAAAAATGCGGGGCGGATTAATCCGCCCCCTACAAATGCTTATTTAACTATACGCTAAACGCTACTCGCTATACGATATACAAAAAATGCTAGTACGAGGTAAAGAAAAATGAAAATATTTGCCTTAATAGGGGGAAGTGGGACGGGGAAAAGTTATAAAGCCCTGTTGGTTGCTCATAAATATAATATAAACTATATAATCGATGATGGACTTTTAATTAGGAAAGATAAGATATTAGCTGGATATTCTGCCAAAAAAGAAAAGAACAGAATTCAGGCTATTAGAAGAGCTATTTTTGAAGAGACTACTCATGCTCAAGAAGTAATGGAGGCCATAAAAAAAACTAAACCAGCTAAGATATTGGTTATAGGAACTTCAGTTAGAATGATAGATAAAATTATTAAAACTTTAGGATTGCCTCCTTTTAAGAGGATTTTAAAAATTGAAGATATTTCCACAGAAAAAGAAATTGAAGACGCAAAACTCAGTAGGTTAAAAGAGGGTAGACATGTTATCCCTTTACCGGGAATTGAAGTGCAGAGAAAATTTCCAGTAAATATATTGGAATCATTAGAGATATTTTATAAACGTAGATATAGTAATAAAAAAATTGGCGAGAGGGTAATAGTAAGACCACCATTTAGTTATTATGGGAAGTTATATGTATCTGAAAATGCAATTTTAGATATAATTGTTTATACTCTAAAAGATTTTAAAGAAGTTGTAGAATTGGGTAAGTCCCAAATCAATATCCAGGAGGAAGGCATTCTGGTCAATATTAATCTAATACTTCGATATGGAGAAAATATCCCTTCAGTCGGATTAAAAATTCAAGAAAACCTTAAAAGGGAATTAGAATATATAACTGGTATAAATGTTAATTTGATAAATATTTTTGTTTACAATTTAAAATATTAAAAAAAAATTGCATAACAAAGTGGTATATAAAGTAAAGCGTAAAACCAAAGCTTAAAACTTAAAATTAAATTAAAAGACAAGGCAAATAAAAAGTTTTGAATTTTGAATTATGGTTTTTCGCTGTAAATTTTTAGTTTAGTATGGTTGGGTCTCGACGAATCGATCCCGAAGGAAATACTATATACTGTACTAAATAATTGAGAGGTGTGAAATGTTCAATGCAGAGGAGATAAATAAAATAAAAAAATCAAGACTAAAATGGGAGAGTAATACTTTAAAAAACACTCTACCATTTTTTTCTGAAAGAAAAGATAAGTTTGTTACTGGTTCAGGGAAAGAAGTTGCTCGACTCTATACTCCTGAAGATTTGGAAGAATTTGATTATAATACACAGTTAAATTTTCCTGGTCAATATCCTTATACCCGTGGCGTTCAATCAACTATGTACCGAGGTCGACTATGGACCATGCGTCAATATGCAGGTTTTGGTACGGCCGAGGAATCAAATAAGCGTTATAAATATTTGCTAGAACAAGGACAAACCGGATTAAGTGTTGCTTTTGATTTACCCACTCAAATTGGATATGATTCGGATCATTCTATGGCACTGGGAGAAGTAGGAAAAGTAGGAGTAGCCATAGATTCCTTAAAAGATATGGAAATGCTATTTGATGGGATTCCTTTAGATAAAGTGAGTACCTCAATGACCATAAATGCTCCAGCAAATATACTTTTAGCTATGTATATTGTAGTAGCAGAAAAACAAGGGGTTTCTCTAAATAAACTTAAAGGAACTATTCAGAATGATATTTTAAAAGAATATATTGCTCGAGGAACTTATATCTTTCCTCCAGCTCCTTCCATGAGATTAATTACTAATATTTTTGAATTTTGTTTTCGAGAAATGCCTTTATGGAATACCATTAGTATTAGTGGATATCATATTCGAGAAGCAGGAGCAACGGCAGTTCAAGAAGTAGCCTTTACTTTAGCTGATGGAATAGCTTATGTCGAAGCAGCTATAAATATTGGATTAAAGGTAGATGATTTTGCCCCCAGGTTATCCTTCTTCTTTAATGCTCATAATGATCTATTGGAAGAGGTAGCAAAATTTAGAGCAGCTCGTAGGTTATGGGCAAAGATTATGAAAGAGAGATTTGGAGCTAAAAATGAAAAATCTTTAATGCTAAGGTTTCATACTCAGACCGCTGGGTGTACTTTAACTGCTCAGCAATCAGACAATAATATTATCCGAGTTGCCATGCAAGCTCTTGCAGCAGTATTAGGGGGAACCCAATCTCTTCATACTAATTCTCGAGATGAGGCTATGGCTTTACCTTCTGAGGGTTCGGTAAGAATTGCTCTTAGAACTCAGCAAGTTTTAGCATACGAAACTGGCGTAACTGAAACAATTGATCCTTTAGCTGGATCTTATTATATTGAATTTTTAACTAATGATATTGAAAAGCAAGCATTAAAATATATTGAAAAAATCGATAAGTTAGGTGGTGCTTCCCGCGCCATTGAACAGGGATTTATGCAACAAGAGATTCAGAATAGTGCCTACCGATATCAGGAAGAGATTGAAGAAGGCAAACGAATAGTAGTAGGAGTAAATAAATTTAGAATTAAAGAAAAACCACCTAAAGGTCTACTAAAAGTCGATCCAGAAGTTGAACATCATCAATTAATGAAGATTAAAAAACTAAAAGAAAGCAGAGATAACCATAAAGTAAAAGCAACTTTAAATGCATTAGAAAAAGCTGCTCAAACAGAAGCTAATTTAATGCCTTTTATTCTTGATTGTGTTAGATCATATGCTACGCTCGGGGAAATTTGCACTATACTTAGAGGAATATTTGGTGAATATAAAGAGTCAATAAAGCTTTAAAAGGTAGAGGTTTTAAAATATGGATAAAAAAAAGATTAGAGTACTAGTAGCTAAACCTGGTTTAGATGGCCATGATCGAGGGGCAAAAATTGTAGCAAGAGCCCTAAGGGATGCTGGAATGGAAGTAATTTATACTGGATTAAGACAAACTCCTGAACAAATCGTTGAAACTGCTATCCAGGAAGATGTAAATGTTATAGGATTAAGTATTTTGTCAGGAGCCCATACCCATCTTTTTCCAAGAATAATGGAACTTTTAAAAGAAAATAAGGTGGAAGATATAGTCGTAATTGGAGGAGGAGTAATTCCGGAAGAAGATATTTATGAACTTAAAAAAATCGGTATAGCCGAAGTATTTACTCCCGGGACTAATACTAAGGATATAATTAAATTTATTCAGGAAAAAGTAAAATAAATGATAGCGTAAAGCTAAGAGCGCAATACGCAATACGCAAAACCAAAGTGCAAAGCTTAAAACTAATAAACAAATTTTGAATTTTGAATTATAGTTTTTCGCTTCTCTGCCTGTGCGTTGCACGCAGACAGGTCGTTTTAAGTTTTTACTTTTAGGATATGTGTTTTATGGAGATGATAGAAAAAATAATTAATGGTGATCGTAAAGTTGCTGCCAAGCTAATAACTTTAGCAGAAAATGATTTTAACCAGGCTCAAAATATTTTAAAAGAGCTGTATAGTTATACCGGCAATGCTTTAGTAATTGGTATAACCGGCCCTCCTGGTGCAGGAAAAAGCACCATAACTGATCAACTGACTAAAAGTTTACGTAAGCAGGGTAAAACTGTAGGAATTGTAGCTATAGACCCTACCAGTCCATTTACGGGGGGAGCATTATTAGGAGATAGAATTAGAATGCAAGATTTAAGTACTGACCAGGGTGTTTTTATAAGAAGTATGGGTACGCGGGGCAATTTAGGTGGACTATCCCCAGCAACCCAATCAACGGTTAGGATTTTAGATGCTTTAGGTAAGGATATAATATTCATTGAAACAGTGGGAGTAGGTCAAGCAGAAGTTGAGATAGTTAAAGTAGCTGATATGGTAGTACTAATTACCATGCCAGGGATGGGAGATGACATTCAAATCATAAAAGCCGGGATAATGGAAATTGGAGATATCCTGGTAGTTAATAAAGCTGATAAAGAAGGTTGTGAACGTTTGGTGACCGAAATAGAAATGATGTTGGATTTCAACCCAAAAAGCAAATGGCGTCCACCTGTTTTAAAGACTATAGCTATAGATAATATTGGAATACAAGAACTTTTACAGGAAATTAATAATCATCTAAAATATCTAAATGAAAGTGGAGAGTTAGAACAAAGACGTCAGGAGAGTGCTAAGAAAGAGATATTTGACCTTATCCAGGAAAAATGGAAGGAAATACTTTCGTCTTCGATTAATAATGGATTTTTGAATAAGATAGCAGCTAAGATAGTAAAACGTGAAGAAGATCCATATACGGCAGTAAAGAAACTATCAAATATATTAATACATTCTTATACTCAAGGAGGTATGAATAAATGATTAAAAAGATAGATCATATTGGAATTGCTGTAAAAAGTATTGAAAAGACCAGTGAGCTTTTTAGCAATATACTTGGTCTAAAAGTTGTCGGAGAAGAAATTATAGAAGAACAAAAGGTTAAAGTTGTCTTTTTACCCTTAGGAGATAGTGAGTTAGAATTATTAGAATCTACTTCACCTGATGGTCCTGTGGCGAGATTTATCGAAAAAAAGGGGGAAGGAATTCAACATATCGCTTTTAGAGTGGATAATCTTGAAAAGATATTAGAAAAACTGAAAGAGGATGGAATTAGATTGATCGATGAAAAGCCAAGATATGGTGCAGGCGGAACTAAGATAGCATTTTTACACCCTAAGAGTACTAATGGAATTCTTATTGAATTAAGCGAAAGAAATGAGTAGAGAAAATAGAAGTCAGTAGAAAATAGTAATATGTGATGAGTGATGAGTAGGGGTTCGATTCCTGTCTGCGTGCGAACCTGTCTGCGTGCGGACACGCACAGGCAGGCACGCACAGGCAGGTATCGAACCCGTCTGAGTCTAATTCGTATCTTGTATTCTAGCGTTTAGCGGATAGAATTGAATAGGTGGTGTAGGGGTTCGATTTATCGAACCCGCAAGGAATCGGGGCGGATAAATCCGCCCCCTACAAAAAAGTACTATATAAACCTGTCAAAGGACCCTATCCTGACAGGACTGGAGAAAGGTGGTAGGATAATTTAATGGAAGTTTCAATTAATGATTTAATGAAAACTTTAAGAGAAAAAGAAGAAAAGGCAAAGGCAGGTGGTGGAGAGAAAAGAATAAAAGCTCAGCATGAAAAAGGTAAACTTACTGCTCGAGAAAGGGTTGGCTTCCTTTTAGATAAAGATAGTTTTG
The DNA here is from genome assembly GCA_002782675.1 of Candidatus Infernicultor aquiphilus. Lineage (GTDB taxonomy): Bacteria > Atribacterota > Phoenicimicrobiia > Phoenicimicrobiales > Phoenicimicrobiaceae > Infernicultor > Infernicultor aquiphilus. The sequence goes on along the minus strand of PFIP01000083.1, from coordinate 356 downwards.
TAGAGCAGGACCTTTTAGTTGAGCATAGATGCATTAATTTTGATATGGATAAAGTAGAAGCTCCTGGAGAAGGGGTAGTAACTGGTTATGGGACTATTGATGGTAGGTTGGTCTATGTCTTTGCTCAAGATTTCACGGTTATGGGTGGTTCCTTAGGAGAAATGCATGCTAAAAAGATATGCAAAATAATGGATATGGCTATGAAGATGGGGGCACCTTGTATCGGTATTAATGATTCTGGTGGTGCTCGTATTCAAGAGGGAGTGGATTCTTTAAGTGGCTATGGGCAAATATTTTATCGAAATACTATTGCCTCAGGAGTAATTCCCCAAATATCCATAATTGTTGGGCCGGCT
>PFIP01000064.1 GCA_002782675.1 Candidatus Infernicultor aquiphilus | reverse complement strand
TTCACATCTGCTGCCTATAATGCTTCTATGTATTATGGTATTCTCCCTTATAATGGCATTACGCATTATTACTGTATCTGATACATATGCACCTTTTCCTATCTGCACACCAGGAGACAAAACTGAGTTTACCACTGTCCCGAAAATTTTGCATCCTTCGCTAATCATAGAATTTACCACCTTTGATTCTCTTGACACATACTGAGGTGGTTGAAGAGAATTAACTGAATATATTTTCCAATCCTTATCAAATAGATTTAATTCATTATCGATTTTCAGCAGATCCATATTTGCTTGCCATAAGCTTTCTATGGTCCCCACATCTTTCCAATAGTCCTTAAAAGGATAGGCATACAGTTTTACACCAGCACTAAGCATAGCTGGAATTATATTCTTCCCAAAGTCATGGCTTGAGCTTTTATTTTTATCATCTTTTGCAAGATATTTTTTTAATATCTCCCAGTTAAAAAGATATACCCCCATAGAGGCAAGGTCATTTTTAGGTTGCTTTGGTTTTTCATCAAATTCGTATATGCTGTTATCTTTTCTGGTATTCATTATCCCAAATCTGCTGGCTTCTTTTAACGGTACCTTAATAACCGTTATGGTTGCTTCACTTTCCTTTTCTTTATGAAAATCTATCATTTTTGCATAATCCATCTTGTAAATGTGATCACCAGATAGCACCAGGATATATTTAGGATTTTGCATCTCTATATAATCCATATTTTGATAAACTGCATTTGCTGTTCCCTTGTACCATTCTCCACCTTTTTCCTTTAGATAAGGAGGCAAAATATTTACCCCTCCGTCTTTTCTATCCAGGCCCCAAGGTCTGCCTATGCCAATGTAGGAGTTAAGTACCAAAGGTTCAAATTGAGTCAATACTCCAACCGTATTAATGTCTGAATTTGCACAGTTGCTCAAGGTAAAATCAATAATCCGGTATTTCCCTCCAAATGTGAATGCTGGCTTGGCAAGTTTTTTGTTAAGGGTGCCTAATCTTGTGCTTTGCCCTCCGGCGAGAATTAGTGCTAATACTTCTTTAGCCATTTTACTAGTCCCCCTTTTCTCTTTATATAATTGGTTTTATATAAATTGTTGCTAGAGGTGGAATCCTTAATTTTATTGAATAAGGCTTATCCTTTGATGGTTTTTCAATTGATTTAATAATTCCTTCATTGGTAACATTTGAGCCTCCATAAATTCCCCTGTCGCTATTGAATACTTCTTCATATTCACCTGGCTCAAACACATCAACATTATAGCCTTCATAGACCTCTGGAGTAAAATTGCAAATGACTATAGTATAATCTCTTTCTTGTTTTCCACGCCTTATAAAGCTTATTATGCTTTGATTATAATTGTTGGCATCTATCCAAACAAAACCATCTCGGTTATGATCCAGCTCCCACAGTGAGTGATCAGATTTATAAAAATGATTAAGCTGACGGACATATTTATACATTAAGCCATGCATTTCAAGATCAATCATGGACCATTCCAAGCTTTCATTAAAGTTCCATTCTCGAAATTGTGCAAACTCCCCACCCATAAAAAGCAGTTTCTTGCCTGGATGTGCCATCATATAAGCATAAAACATTCGAAGAGAGGCAAACTTCTTCCAATAATCTCCCCACATCTTATCGATCAATGATTTTTTACCATGCACAACTTCATCATGAGATAGTGGCAGTACATAATTTTCGGTGTAAGTATACATCAAGGAAAAGGTGATCAGATTATGATTCCATTTTCTATAGATAGCATCTATCTCCATATATTTTAACAAATCGTTCATCCAGCCCATATTCCACTTATAATTAAAGCCAAGCCCACCCATATAGCATGGTGCAGAAACAAGTGGCCAAGAAGTGCTTTCTTCTGCTATACTCATGATATAAGGAAATCTATCAAATAATGCTTCATTTAGTATTCGAAGAAACTTTACTGCTTCTAAATTTTCTCTGCCACCATATTTATTTGGATCCCATTGGTTTTTATTTTTTTCATAATCAAGGTATAGAATGCTTGCAACTGCATCTGTTCTAAGCCCGTCTATATGAAAAACATCTAACCAAAAAACAGCATTGGAAACTAGAAAGCTTATCACTTCATTTTTCCCTAAGTCAAAATAAGCAGTGCCCCAATTTTGATTTTCCCTTTTTTTCATATCTTGATATTCATATAAGGTTGTTCCATCAAATTGATAAAGCCCATGGTCATCCTTGCAAAAATGTCCCGGCACCCAATCCAATATTACTCCTATACCCAGTTTATGACAGCAGTCAACAAAATACATGAAATCTTGAGGTGTTCCATATCTGCTGCTTACTGAATAATAGCCAGTGACCTGATAACCCCAGGAGGCATCTAAGGGATGCTCCATAATAGGCATTATCTCTATATGTGTGTATCCTAAATCCGATACATATTGCGGAAGTTCACTGGCAAGCTCTCTATAACTTAGAAATCGATTTCCCTCGCCTCTTTTCCATGAGCCTAAATGCACTTCATAAATATTCACTGGTTTTTCATAAGCACTGGATTTATTTTGTTGCCATAACCTTTCCTCGCTACTCCAATTATATCCTTCTAGTCTAATTGCCTTGGAAGCAGTTTTAGGACGTGTTTCACTATGCATTGCAAATGGGTCAGCTTTTAAAACTATTTTCCCATCAAAGCCTTTGATTGCATATTTATACGCACTCCAATAAGGCAAGCCAGGTATAAATGAAATCAAGAATTCCGAGACCTTATGCCTTTGCATTATATTCGAATCTGGATTCCAGCCGTTAAAATCACCAACTATTGATACACTTTGGGCATTTGGTGCCCAAAGCGTGAACAACACTCCTTCTACACCATCAATATTGCAAAATCTTGAGCCTAAAACCTCATAGCTATTAAAGTTTCTTCCTTCAAGAAACATTAATAGTTGGTCTTGGTTAATTTCACTTATATCCTTTTGTTTCTGTAAGGCAAGTTTTGATGAAGGAGTTCTGCTAAAATTTTTAGACATGTCCCTGAGCTTCTTTACTATATCTTTATTAATCATTGAAAAATCAAGCTGCCATTTCCAATTTCCATCTTCCACTCCTGGAATATTCATTCTTGCCTCTCTGCCAAGACATAATATGTCTTGCATTGGTATTATAACTGTATCAGCTATGCTTTTATAGGCATACTTTATAATGTCCCATACCATCTGCTCATCATTTGATTTAATGTCAACACCCATGTAGGAAAGTACGTGTTCTGCATAACCATAATTATCAGCCTTTAAGCTTTTTATCCAGCCAAGCAAGGTATCGTTATCATGTGTACCAGTATAAACAACTGTATTTCTGTCATATATATCCCGTGAAAACTGAAGTATTTTCATTCCAGGGAGCCTATACCTATTCTTAAGTGCTATTACCTCAGGTGCAATAGTTCCAAGATCTTCAGCTATAATTGAAAAATTTTTAAGGCTTTTTTTCATTTCTTCGAGAAAATCTTCTCCAGGTCCTTTGATCCATTTCCCTTTTACTGCATCTTTTTCGCCCTCATCTACTTCCCAGTAACTTTCAAGACCACGGAAATGGTCAAATCGAATAATATCAGCAAGGTTTTGTGCATGTGCAATTCTTTCTTTCCACCATCTGTAATTATCTTCTTTCAGGTTACCCCAATTATAGGTTGGATTCCCCCAGAGCTGTCCTCGTTTTGAAAAGTTGTCTGGAGGTACCCCAGCCAGTTTCTTTGGATATCCCTTTTCGTTCAGATTAAAAAGAGGCTTGTTTGCCCATACATCTGCGCTATCGTAGGAAACATATAATGGTATATCTCCAATTATTTTTATTCCCTGCAGCTTTGCATATTCCATCACAGCCAGCCATGAAGCATAGAATTCATATTGTTTATAGTTTTCTTCTTCTATTTCTTTAGCATATAAGTTTTGAAAATGATACATTGAAGCCTTTTCACGGAAAGCAATATCTTTGTTCCATTCATTCCAAGGCAAATTATTAAAATGCTTTTTCAAAACTATAAACAATGAATAATCGCTAAGCCAATACTGATTTTCTTCAATAAAAGCTTCATAGTCAATATCAGCTCTTTTTTTGCCTATATACCTTGTATCACCAGCAAAAGCTGAATAGCATTTGTATGGTGAAAGTTCCTTCATAACTGGATTCGTAGGAAGTATTTGCCAATAGGATTGATTGCTGTCTTTTAAAAAATCAATAAAATCAAAGCATAAATCAAATGCAGGCAGGGAGGAGATGTGAAGGAGTATTCCACACCTTCGTAGGGTCATTTGCTCCAATAAAAACACCTCCTAATAAGATTTTATGAATACTTGTATTATATCACTTGAATTGATTTTTTTCATGCAGTTATTAAGCGATTTATTACAAATAAGCATTTAATACGTATTGGAGAACCATTCGATGGGTATTAAAAAAGGAAGCATTGATAGCAATACAATGACGCATGATAAAAATCCATTTTCCTCGATTCTGGTAGTAAATTGGAATTACTATATTTTGCAATTTATCATATAAAGAAGCCGCTTCTTCCTGATCACTGCTTTCGATATCGGGTGCTGACCCAATGGACCACCCGGTAAATCCTTCAATACAACCTTCAATCCACCATCCATCTAAAATACTCAAACTGGGTATGCCATTATGAGCTGCTTTCATTCCTGAAGTACCTGATGCCTCTTGGGGTTTCTTGGGGGTATTAAGCCATAGATCCACCCCTGAAACCATTCGCTTGGCTAAATTTATATTGTAATTTTCCAGATAAACAACCTCAATTTGCCCTCGAAGTTGCTGGGAGACCTGAACAATCTTTCGAATTAATTCCTTCCCCGACCCATCTTCAGGATGGGCTTTGCCAGAGAAGACCAGCTGGATTTTTCCATACTTTCTGGAAATATCAAGCAGTCTATTAATATCATAAAAGATTAAATCTGCCCGTTTATAGGCTGTCGCTCTCCTGGCAAAACCAATAGTCAAAACTTCTGGATCTAATTGGAGCCCGGTTTCTTGAAAAATACTATCCATCAGTATTTTTTTCGCTTCCTGATGCGTTTGCCATACTTCCTCATCCGGTATACTCAAGGCATAACGCAAACTAAAGGAATCATTTTTCCATCCTGGAATATAGCGATCATAGAGTTTGTAAAAATGAGGACATACCCAGGTTGCTGAATGAACCCCATTGGTAATTGAATCAATGTGGTATCCGGGAAACATCTCCTGGGAAACATCCCCGTGTTTTTTGGCTACACCATTTATATAATGACTCAGGTTAAGGGCGAGAGCAGTCATGTTCAAGCGTTCCTCACCACCGAGTTCTTTTAGTATGGTATCAGGGATAGGACTTCCTAAAACTTTCTCCACCAGTTCATAGGAAAATTGGTCCATACCTGCCGGTACCGGGGTATGAGTGGTAAAGATGCATAATTTTTTTACCTCTTCGATAGTCCGGTTACTCCATTTTTCCTCCCGATGGTTATAATGATTAAGTAGTTCCAAAGTCAGTAAACTGGCGTGTCCTTCATTCATATGATATTTAGAGATATGGTTAAATCCCAGCTCTTTAAGCATCCTCACACCGCCAATCCCCAATACAATTTCCTGGGCTAGCCGGTATCTTTTATCACCGCCATATAAGAAATCAGAAAGACTCCGGTCATAAACATTATTTTCCGGTAAATCAGTATCCAAAAAAAAGACGGGGATGTAATAACTATCCAAGCCTTTTATATAAAAAAGCCAAGCCTGAACCCCTACTTTTCTCCCCTCAATTTCGATTACAACCTTATTGGGTAACAATTGCATATGATCTTGAGGATTCCATTCTTCAGGTAATTCCTGCTGAATCCCTTCTTTTCCAATTTTTTGATGCAGATATCCCTTTTTATAAAGCAGGGTGACCCCAAGTAGGGGTACTGCTAAGTCCGCAGAAGAGCGGAGCATATCACCGGCTAAAATCCCCAATCCACCACTGTAAGTAGGAATTCTGGCATCAACACATATCTCCATGGAAAAATAGGCAATTTTTCTATCCTTTTTCATAATTTCAAGTGGTTGAAAAACATCTCCTTCTTTAGCTTCCATAAGTACTCCTTTCAAAATTTAAAGATTATGATAATCTTATTAGACTATATAATATTGCAGTTTTAATCTAAACATTTATACACCTAAAACAGGAATGTCTTGACTTATTCTTTTCTTTTTTCCGATAAGTCATTTAAAAAATTAATAATTTTGCCGTTCTTTAGCGGTGAAAAATAAAAAAAGCAATTCTTTCCCTTGATATGTGTTGTGTGAAATGGTATCATACAGTTAAAATATTTGCAAATTCATCATGAAAATTGGATAGATTTTAAAAAAATAGGAGGTTAGAAAAGAAATGGCAAAAAAATACAAACATATCGATATCGGTCAAGAGGCTCCATCAACACAGCATTATTTTTATTTAAACAATGGAAAAAAGCTAAAAAATATCGCTGAATTAATGGAAAGTTTAAAAGATATGGACCAGGATTTATTTTCTTTTCATGTAAATGAGAAGAATAATGATTTTGCCAGCTGGATTCGCGATGTATTCGGGGAAAAGGAGCTGGCTCGCCGAATAAACGACGCCCGTCATCCGACTAGTATGTTAAAATCAATAGAAAAATATATCCAAAAATAAAATAGAAAGAATTTTTATTTTCCATAATCTCTGGCAGTATCGAAAAGCCTCAGGCATTTCTCTGGAGATACCTCTTTTTGAATATTATGGATGGCAGCGAAGACAAACCCTCCTCCTGGAGCAAAGATATCGATCCTCTTCTTCACGTCATCTTCAACTTCTTCTAAGGTACCGAAGGGAAGTATCCTTTGGGTGTCACATCCACCACCTTAATCCCACCGAGGTCTATTGGTACACGATCCGTTTCTTGATGTTGGAGAGCAAGGAGAATTCTCTCTCTGGAGGTCATATATTTATACCTCTTTCGATTTCGATATTTACGACCTTAATAGACACGTTTTTTAACTTCCTCAGCATAAGCTGGAGTAAATCTCTGGAGACCTGACCCCCTATCTATATCTAAAATCATAGTCTTTATTTCCCTCGGTTTAAGCTCTATTTTAACTTCATCAACATCAATATATGGTAATTCTGTCCCATAACTTTCATCCAACTTCCCAAGGTAGACTTTATGCATATTAAATCCTAATTTAATCTTTCCAGTGATCTCTCTATCAGTAGGATTATAAACTCGGACTACCAATTTGTCTTCAAATTCATTCTTTTTAATGGCACTAATCCCTAAATATTCACCTTCTAATTCTATAAAACTATATTTATCTGCAAGATTTCCTGGTTGATTCTTTAATTGTTTAGTTAATACTTTGGTCTTGTATTGTCTTGTCTTTTGGGGAATACGGGCCTCAGCCCAATTGCCCGGATGGGGAATCACTGCATAAGAAAAAATATTTTCTCCTAAACACTGAGCTTCTGGTGTTGGTAGGGAAGGACCAGCATTCTCCTTCCTATATTCCAAATCCCCCCTCGATAACCAACCTACACTGCGAACTAAAGTTAAGGCTATGGTATTATGATCAGGTATTATTTCATATTCAGGTAACCCCTTATTTAATATCGCCAGTCCATATTTGCCATCATTAATATCTACAAATCCTGAATTATGAGCAGTTTTATAAGCTTTTTCTACCCATCCTTCACTGTCAGGGAACTTAATAAGCCGTTTTACTACATCAAAATGACCCTCAGCGTAAACCTGATCTGTTTTAATGGCAGTAGGAAATTCTACCCGCAAACGATGATCACAGGCTTCATTATCAAATTTTGTTTTAAATTCTATTCTCTGAATTTCACTATACAATTTTATTTCAGATTCAATAGAACACTCTACTTTCTTATCTGCTCGAGATTTCCTATCCGATTTTAATCCAACTGGTAATATCATTTTTCCCGATATATTTAAAGTAGCTTCGGCTGAACCCACATCTTTGGTGCTGATATTATTTAATTGACTAATTACTATCTGATCATTCAAAGGAGGGGAATAAGTATATTCATCACCTGCATCTCCTCCATCTACCAATCTATGACCATTCTTAAAAACTTTATTATTTAACTTGTCCATAATGGTTATTGTTCCATTACCCTCTTCAGCAATTACTCTATAATATTTATTTTCAATGTAATCTCTGCCAGCCTTTATATCAGTCTCATATTCTTTAGAAATTTTTAACTCATTAATTGCTTTAATGATAAAAGTTTTATAACCACAAGCTGGAATATCTTTAGCAGTAAAAGATATATCCGCATAATTTACTTCAGAAACTTTATGGTCTAAACCATACCCTTTTAATTGATAAGGAATCTCTTCTCTTTCCGCGGTTAAAACCTTCACGCCATTTAAGTTAATCTCTTTAGTAAATTTAACCCTTGCCTCTACATTCTCATCAAGGGGATAAGGCAGAGGATTGAAAACCACCAAAACCAGTTCATCTTCCTTTATATAATTGATCTTGATTTTCCCAACAATATAATCTAAATTTTTATTAACTACTTCTTGGGTAATCTGTCTGGACCAATCGAAACGGGTCAGCATCTCTTTATGCACTTGATCAATACTACAGCCACAGATACTATCATGAGGGTGATTTTTTAATAACCATTTCCAGCTGGTCCAGATTAAATTCTCTGGATAATTTCGACCCAATAACCAAGCCAGAGAAGCTATCGGTTCGGCCCAATTTTCTAAAAGAGTTTCACATCTTTCGTTAGCCTGTTTGATATACATCCTGGACGAATATACACTCTGTATAATTGGAGCATCTTTACCTGATCTAAATTCACCGGTAACTTTATTAAGATTAGGCCTCACCGTCTCCTTAGCATAATCTATATACTCTTCCAGGTTTCCTTGTTTTATCTCAATATCTGTAAAACGTTTATTTAGCTCTTTTACTAAACGAGGGATATGAGATTGAGCCTCTAAATGATCAGATCCATTTAATAATAATAGTGACTTCGAGGTCTCTCGGGATAATAAATCATCAATAGCCCCTTTTATAACCTGGTAAGTTTTCTCTACATCTTCCGGCAAATTCTGGGCGTTACCATAACCGGCTTGGGGTAAATGAACCGCAAAAAGTTCTGTTCCATCCGGACCATGCCAGATAAACTCATTCCCTTGAGTTTGATTATATTCTATACCACGCCAGAAAATAATATTATCAATTCCAAAACCCCTTAAAATTTGGGGCATCTGGGTTATATGACCAAAGGGATCAGGTATATAACCGACCTTCATTACCCTGCCAAATTCAGAGGCA
>PFIP01000067.1 GCA_002782675.1 Candidatus Infernicultor aquiphilus | reverse complement strand
GACCTTCAGGATAGCCCATATGGGGGAACTTACTCTCAGCGATATTAAAGAACTTCTTTCTAATATTGATGAGATTTTAGGATTATAAGAGGTAATAAAGATGCTAAAGATACTAGTAACTGATGGAATGGATAAAAGATCTGTTCAAACCTTAAAAGATATGGGGTATAAAATAACAGAGCAATTCTTTGAACCCGAAGAGTTAAAAGAACAGGTGAAAAGCTTTAATGTAGTAATTGTGCGTTCTGCAACTAAAGTTAGAAAAGAAATAATAGATTCCGCCCTACAAACCGGAAATTTAAAGCTGATTATTCGGGGTGGAGTTGGAGTGGATAATATAGATGTAACTTATGCTGAATCGAAAGGGATAAAGGTTAGAAATACTCCCAAATCGAGCAGTTTAGCAGTGGCAGAATTAGCTTTGGGTCATATGTTCTCTCTGGCTCGATTTATTGGAATTGCCAATGTTACCATGAGAGAAGGTAAATGGAACAAAAATAAATATACCGGGATAGAACTTTCCGGCAAAACTTTAGGACTTATAGGATTTGGTAGAATCGGAAGAGAATTAGCTAAAAAAGCTAAAGCATTAGAGATGAAGATTATCTATAATGATATTTTAGGCCCAACCAAAGATTGTCCTGAATATTCTTTTGTTTCTCTGGATCAACTTCTAACTGATTCTGACTTTATCTCCTTACATCTACCAGGGAATGAAGATGAATCTCCGGTGATTGGTAAACCAGAATTTTCCAAGATGAAAGACGGAGTATATCTTATTAATTGTGCCCGAGGTAGTGTGGTAGATGAGGCAGCTTTATTGGAGGCACTAAATTCCGGGAAGATTGCTGGAGCGGGGATTGATGTATTTCCCGAAGAGCCAACCAAGAATCTGGAACTGGTAAATCACGAAAGAGTTTCGGTAACTCCACATATCGGAGCTTCTACCAAAGAAGCTCAAAAAAGGATTGGAGAAGAAATCATTTCGATTATTAAAGATAATTTTTAAAGTAGAGGATGAAAAATGGCAATAATCAAACCGTTTAGAGCTTTAAGACCTATACCTGAATTAGTATCCCAAGTAGCTTCCCCGCCTTACGATGTAATGAATAGAGAAGAAGCTTACCAGAGGGCCAAGAATAATCCTTATTCCTTTCTTCATGTGAGTAAAGCTGAAATAGATCTTGATTCTACTATAAACCATTATGAGGAGAAAGTGTATGAAAAAGCTAGAGATAATTTGATTAAATTGATTGAAGAGAAGGTATATTTAAAAGAAGAAAAAGAGACTTTCTATATCTATAGGCAAATTATGGAAGGGAGAATTCAAACTGGGCTGGTAGTTTGTGCTTCTATTGATGATTATCTTAATGATATAATTAAAAAACATGAAAATACCCGAGCAGATAAAGAAGAAGATCGGGTAAAACATATTGAATATACTGATGCTAATACTGGACTCGTTTTTCTTACTTATAAAGCCAAGGAAGAAATAAATCAAATTATAAATAAATGGATTGAGGTAAAAAGTCCAGTATATGATTTTACTTCTGAGGATAGAATAACCCATACCTGTTGGATAATTGATGATAAATCAATAATTCAGCAATTAGTAAATTTATTTACCAAAATTGATTATTTCTACATCGCTGATGGGCATCATAGGGCGGCAGCAGGGGCAAAAGTGGGGCTTAAAAAAAGAGAACAATTTAAAAATTATACCGGAAAGGAAGAGTTTAATTACTTTTTGTCGGTTCTTTTCCCCCATAATGAACTTTATATTATGGAGTATAATCGGGTGGTGGCTGATTTATATGGAAATTCTCCAGAAGAATTTATTCGAAAAATTTCTGAAAAGTTTACTATAGAAAATTATAGTGATAAAAGTCCCTACCAACCAGAAGCTAAACATCTCTTCGGGATGTATTTAGGTAATTGCTGGTATAAATTTACCGTCAAACCGGGAACTTTTGACCAAGATGATGTAGTGAATAGTCTTGATGTATCGATACTGCAAAATAATCTTCTTGCCCCGATTTTGGGAGTACAAGATCCACGAACAGATGAGAGAATTGAATTTGTAGGCGGAATTAGAGGTTTAGAAGAGCTGGAAAGAAGAGTTGATAGGGGGATGAAAGTGGCTTTTTCTTTATATCCCAGCTCCATAGAAGAATTGATGGAAATTGCTGATGCAGGGAAATTAATGCCTCCCAAATCGACCTGGTTCGAACCTAAACTTCGTAGCGGTATCTTTATCCATAAGTTATCAGAATAAAAAATATTTCCAAAATAGTATTTGACAAAACAATTTGTATATGTTAATATTTTTTAAAATTAAATATATGAATACAGAAGTGTATCTAGGGTTCCGTCTAATTAATGGTTAGAGTCTGGACCAAGCGATGCAAAGTATCCAAGCTGATATGGATATTACACTTTTAGGATAAAAGCCTGAGAGATAGGTTCTGTTGATATTACTAACATTACCTATTTTTCAGGTTTTTTTATAAATAAATATTTAACACTTTAAATACTTGAAGAATGGTAAAGATATTGATTTTAATGAACAATAGAGAGAATTATGACTAATATAGATTATGAAGACTATTTAAAAACATTAAATAAAATAAGTAGAGCTATAACTTCTGATCTTTATCTTGAGGATATATTAAAACTTATTGTAACTTTAACTGCCAATGTAATGAAAGCAAAAGTTTGTAATGTATGGTTAATAGATGAAAAAAAACAAGAATTTAATATTAAAGCTACTCAATCAATGCACCAAGAATATCTTAAAAAAAGAACCATAAAATTAAATGAAGGCATAGTAGGATTAGTAGCTAGAGAGAAAAAACCAAAAATAATTTTTGATGTATTAAAAGATGAACAATACAAAGAAAAAAATCTGGCTATAAAAGAAGGCTTAGTCTCTATGGCTAGTATTCCTATGATAGTAAAAAATGAAGTTATTGGCGTTCTTAATGTTTATACCAATAAATATTATGAATTTACTACATCTGAGATTACTCTTTTAAGCACCATTGCCAATCAAGCAGCGGTAGCTATTGAAAAAACTGAACTAATAGTTAAAACTAAAATAATTCAGGAAGAATTAGAAACCAGAAAAAAGGTAGAAAAAGCAAAAGGTATATTGATGAAGGAGAAAGATATAAGCGAAGAGGAAGCATTTTCTTTGATAAGAAAATCTAGTATGGATAAACGAATCTCCATGAAGGAGATTGCCGAGGCCATAATACTTTCTGATGAAATTCGGCAAATAAAATGAATTAATATATTACACACCTAACCTAAATCAACTATTACTAATTACTAAGTTTTTAGGAGATATGATTTTTAATTATTATTTTTACAAATAAAAAAATAGAAAATAGATAAATAATTTAAATTTCTACAAGGGAGTAGAATAAACGGCAAAGAAGCTCAACTATTTAAACAAGGCCAAAGAAGCCCTTTTTGACAGCGTATGTCTTAGAAGGGCTTCTTCTTTTTTAGATTAGGCCTTTTCATTGAGGCAAATAAAGAGAAAATGGGAGGTGTTATTGTTTATTCTATATCTTAATATTAAATGTTAAATATAAAAAATATTTATGGTAATTAAAAAACTTAATTTAGGAGGAAAATTAACGATGACAAGTCAAATAGACACTTTGAAAATGATGCCAATACAATTGGAAAAAGATACTAATCAAGCAAGTGCTTTTGAAGTAGCACAGATACAATTAGAAAAAGCTGTTAAAAAAATGAATTTAGATCCTAATATATTAGCTCAACTTAAAGAACCAGAAAAAGTCCTAATAGTTTCTATTCCAGTAAAGATGGATAATGGAACCGTAAAAGTATTTACCGGTTATCGAGCACAATATAATTCTGCTCGAGGCCCACTAAAAGGAGGAGTAAGGTATCATCCCGATGTGACTTTAGATGAAGTAAAAGCCCTCTCTGCCTGGATGACCTGGAAGTGTGCTGTTGCGGGAATTCCTTATGGTGGAGCCAAGGGAGGAGTAATTTGTAGTCCAAAAGAAATGTCAGAGGGGGAGCTAGAAAGACTTTCCCGAAGATATATCTATGAAATTTCATCTATTATCGGTCCTAAAAAAGATATTCCTGCACCCGATGTTTATACTACCCCCAAGATTATGGGTTGGTATATAGATACATATAATAAACTTACTGGAGGAGCAAGTTTTTCCACTATAACTGGGAAGCCTTTAGAATTATGGGGTTCAGAGGGTAGGGGAGAAGCTACCGCCCGTGGTTTATCTTATACGGTAGAAGTAGCTGCAAAAAAGCTAAGTATTAATCCTTTAGAGGCTACAGCAGTAATTCAAGGGTATGGGAATGCCGGTTCAATCTCTGCTAAATTACTTCATGAACAAGGATATAAAATTATCGCGGTCAGTGATTCTAAAGGTGGGATTTATAATCCTCAAGGGATCGATATTTTAGGGGTTTCAGATTATAAAACTAAAACCGGTTCAGTAAAAGGTTTTCCGAAGGCAGAATTTATCTCCCATAAAGATTTATTAGAACTAGAATGCGATGTTTTAGTACCGGCAGCCTTAGAAAGGGTAATAACTGAGAAGAATGCAAATAATATAAAAGCAAAAATAATAGCTGAAGCTGCAAATGGGCCTACTACTCCAGAGGCAGATGAAATATTGTTTCAGAAAGGAATTTTCATAATTCCTGATATTTTAGCTAATGCTGGTGGTGTTATTGTATCTTACTTTGAATGGGTGCAAGGTCTTTATGGCTATTTCTGGAGTGAGGAAAAAGTGAATTCAAGATTAAAAAAGCTAATCTTAAAGGCATTTAATGAAGTCTCAAGAATTGCTGAGAAAGAAAAAACAGATAATCGGACTGCAGCATATATATATGCTGTATCACAGGTAGCGAAGGCAATGAAAGTGCGAGGAATCTGGCCTTAAATTTTTAGATTAATCTATTTATTAAGTAAAGTCTAATCAGATTAAAGGAGAGTGAGCAGATGGCAAAAGTAGAATTTAGTAAGCGAACCAATCTTATAGAACAGGCAGTTTATAAATTTAATCTTCAGGATATACCCGAATCTAATCTTTATCGGGAGATATTTCCATACAAAGAGATACCCAAAGTAACCTTTAACCATAGACATGTTCCGATGTTTGTTCCTGAGGAGATCTGGATTACGGATACTACTTTTAGGGATGGTCAGCAATCCAGATCTCCCTATAAAGTAGATCAGATAGTAAGAATTTACGATTATTTACATGAACTCGATAATGATTCTGGGCTTATAAGACAGACAGAATTTTTTATTTATTCCCAAGGCGATAGAGAAGCCGTGGGAAAATGCCTGAGTAGAGAATATCTGTACCCTGAAGTAACCACTTGGATAAGGGCAAAGAAAGAGGATTTTAAATTAGTCAAGGAGATGGGCATAAAAGAAACAGGTATATTAGTCCCTTGTTCTGATTATCATATATTTAAAAAACTTCACCTTACTCGGAAACAGGCAGTAGAATTATATATTTCTATTGTAAAATTAGCTCTGGAAAATGGAATAATTCCCCGGTGTCATTTTGAAGATATTACTCGGGCTGATTTTTATGGTTTTGTGGTTCCTTTTGCCAATGAGCTTATGAAACTTTCTCGAGAGGCGAAGATTCCTATTAAAATTAGGGCTTGTGATACTTTAGGTTTAGGTGTTTCTTATCCGGGGGCAGCTTTACCTCGATGTGTGCAAGGCATTATATATGGACTTAGACATTATGCTGAGGTGCCCTCAGAATGGCTCGAGTGGCATGGGCATAATGATTTTTATAAAGTGGTAACTAATTCCACTACCGCCTGGCTTTATGGTGCCTCTTCTGTGAATACTTCTCTTTTGGGAATAGGTGAAAGAACTGGGAATTGTCCTCTGGAAGCAATGGTTATTGAGTATGTTCAACTTAGAGGGACGATAAGAAATATGAAATTGGAGGTCATAACTGAGATAGCTAATTATTACGAAAAAGAGCTCAAATATCGAATTCCATCTCAAACTCCTTTTGTGGGGAAAAATTTTAATAGAACCAGAGCGGGAATTCATGCGGATGGAATATTAAAGGATGAAGAAATTTATAATATATTTGATACAGAAAAAATATTGAATAAACCCGTATTAGTAACAGTTGGCTCGCATTCAGGGCTAGCTGGGATTGCTTTTTGGATAAACAAATATTTTAAATTAGAGGGAGAAAGAAAAATAAGTAAAAAAGATCCTAGGGTTTTAAAGATAAAAGAATGCATTGACCAAGAATATGCAACCGGTAGGGTAACTAGTTTTAGTGATGAAGAACTAAAATCTTTTACCAGAATGCATATACCAGAATTATTTGAAGAGTTGAAAATAAAAAGTAATGAAAACGGGTCGGATAAATCCGACTCCTACATAATTAAAAGCAATAGTTTATTAGAAAAATAGCTTTGAATTTTGAATTAAGGAGGTTTTAAAGGTTGCCTTTAACGATTACGCAAAAGATAATAAAAAGTCATTTAATCAAGGGGAAGATGGTTTTTGGAGAAGAAATAATAATAAGTATTGACCAGACGCTTACTCAAGATTCCACTGGAACAATGGTTTATCTTGAATTTGAAGCGTTAGGTATGGATAGGGTAAAGACAGAAAGGTCAGTAGCATATATTGATCATAATATATTACAAACTGGACCTGAAAATGCTGATGATCATTTATATATTCAAACTATAGCTAAAAAGTACGGAATATTTTTTTCCAAACCAGGTAACGGTATATGCCATCAAGTTCATTTGGAAAGATTTACCATCCCAGGGCAAACCCTCTTAGGATCAGATAGCCATACTCCTACAGCTGGGGCGGTAGGGATGTTAGCAATAGGAGCTGGGGGAATGGATGTTGCGATAGCAATGGGCACTGGAGAGTATTATATCACCATGCCTGAAGTGGTGAAGGTAAATCTTAAGGGGAAATTACCTCCCTGGGTTTCAGCAAAAGATATCATATTAGAAATTCTAAAAAGGTTAACTGTCAAGGGGGGTGTTGGTAAGGTATTTGAATATGTTGGTGAGGGCATAAAAGATTTATCTGTTCCTCAAAGGGCAACGATTACTAATATGGGAACCGAATTAGGAGCATTAAGTTCTATATTCCCCAGTGATGAGGTAACCTTGGAGTTTTTAAAAGCACAACAAAGAGAGAATGATTTTTTAGCAATAAACGCTGACTATGAAGCAATCTATGATGAAGAGATAGAGATAGACCTTTCTCAATTAGAACCCTTAGTAGCCTGTCCTCATAGTCCAGATAAAGTAGTGACGGTATCTTCTTTAAAAGGGCTTAAGGTTGATCAGATAGTTATAGGTAGCTGTACAAATTCCTCATATATTGATTTGATGAAAGTAGCAAAGATACTGGAAGGGAAAACTATTGCTGAAAATGTTTCTTTAGTGATAGCACCAGGATCGAGACAAGTATTAAGTATGCTGGCTAAAGAAGGGGCGTTGGTTTCTTTAATTGCAGCAGGAGCAAGAATTCTGGAATGTGCTTGTGGACCCTGTATAGGTATGGGGCAATCTCCATCAACAAATAGTGTATCTTTGCGAACTTTTAATCGAAATTTTGAAGGGAGATCTGGTACCCCTTCAGCAAAAGTTTATTTGGTTAGTCCTGAAGTTGCCGCAGCTTCAGCTATTACTGGTTATCTTACTGATCCAAGGGAGTTAGGGGCACCTATTATAATTGAAGAACCAAAAATGTTTTTGATAAATGATAATCTAATAATACCATCTCTTAAAAATTGTAGCGGAGTAGAAGTAATCAAAGGACCAAATATAAAACCATTTCCCAAAGGTCATCCTTTAGGTAAAGAGGTTCAAGGAAAAGTTTTAATCAAAGTAGGGGATAATATCACCACAGATCATATTATGCCATCAAATGCAAAACTTCTTCCTTATAGGTCAAATATACCCTATCTTTCTGATTATTGTTTGACCCCTTGCGATAAAGATTTTCCGAAGAAGGCAAGGGAAAACAGAGGTGGTTTTATAATTGGAGGTATAAACTACGGACAAGGATCAAGTAGGGAACATGCAGCTCTTATCCCTTTATATTTAGGGGTAAAGGCAGTTTTAGCAAAATCATTTGCTAGAATACATCAAGCAAATCTTATAAATAACGGAATAATTACCTTGATATTCGAAAATCCAGAGGATTATGATAATGTTGAAGAAATGGATGAACTTTTAATAGAGAATGCCTTTCTACAGCTTAAAAAAGGCGTAGTTAAGGTAAAAAATATGACCAATGGCAAGGAATATAAGATGATTTTAAAAATTACACCAAGACAGAAAGAGATAATAGTTCAAGGAGGCATTTTAAATTTAGTAAAATCAAAAGGAAGTATAAAAAAATAATTAGTTAGGAGGAAATAAAATTGGCTTATAATATTACCTTAATTCCGGGAGATGGAATTGGGCCGGAGGTTATCAAGGCGGCTCGAATAGTTTTAGAAGCAAGCGGCGTGAAAATTAATTGGGAAATTGTGGAAGCTGGTGAAGAAGTTATTCAAAAATTTGGTACACCTCTTCCTAATTATGTGATTGATAGCATTAAAAAAAATAAAGTAGCCCTAAAAGGACCCATAACTACTCCTATAGGTACCGGCTTTAGAAGTGTTAATGTAGAATTAAGACAGACATTAGACTTATATGCAAATGTTAGACCAGTAAAATCATATAAAGGTGTACCCTCTCGATATTCGGATATTGATTTAGTGATAGTTAGAGAAAATACAGAGGACTTATACGCCGGGATAGAGCATAAGATAGGAGAAGATGCTGCCGAAAGTATAAAGATTATAACCAGGAAAGCCAGCGAGAGAATAGCCAGATTTGCTTTTAAATTGGCTAAGAGGGAAGAAAGAAAAAAAGTTACCGTGGTACATAAGGCAAATATAATGAAATATACCGATGGGCTTTTTTTAGAGTGCGTTAGGAAGGTATCTCAAGAGTATCCAGAGATAGTTTTTGAGGAAATGATAGTAGATGCAATGAGTATGAAATTAGTTCAGGTACCCAATAACTATGATGTCTTAGTTATGCCCAATCTTTATGGAGACATACTTTCTGACTTAGCTGCAGGGCTGGTTGGTGGTCTTGGAGTGGTACCAGGGGCTAATATAGGAGACAAAGAGGCAATATTTGAACCAGTACATGGGTCTGCACCAAAAGCATTAGAAGCAAATACGGCTAATCCAACAGCAGCAATTCTTTCCGGTGTGATGATGTTAAAGTATTTGGGGGAAAGTAAGGCAGCAGATAGAGTAGAAAAAGCGGTAGTAAAAGTATTAGAGGAAGGAAAATATTTAACTCGCGATCTCGGTGGTAACAACGGGACAGTAGAATATGCTAAAGCGGTTATAGATGCTATGGAATAAATATGACCGAATAGATTTATACAATAATGAGTCCCCTCTAAAAACCTCATCAAGCAAGTGGACAACATTTTATTTTAAAATTGGGCAATTGGCAGAATTTAACCATAAAAAAGATGAAACGAAAAATATTGCGCAATTTCTTGACCAATTTGAAACAAGTTTTT
>PFIP01000025.1 GCA_002782675.1 Candidatus Infernicultor aquiphilus | reverse complement strand
GTTGAAGCAGGGGTTCGAGCTGCTTTACTGGCGAGTAAAGGATTTACTGGTCCGGCAGAAGTATTTGAAGGTAAAGAGGGATTGTTTGAAGTATTGGATAAAGTAAAATGGGATAAGGAAATTTTAACCAAAGGATTAGGAGAAAATTTTCTAATTAACCAGTGTGGGTATAAAGCATTTCCTACTGAGGCTTTAACTCATCAGCCGATTACTGCTGCTTTAGAGGTTATGCGGGAAAATAGTATTAACCCAAAAGAAGTAAAAGAAGTTTTAGTAGAGACTACTACTCGGGGAGCAGATATTCTCTCCGATCCCAGTAAATATAAACCTACCACTAAAGAAACCGCTGATCATTCCTTACCTTATTGTATAGCGGTAGCAGTAGCTAAAGGTAATGTTCTTCCTTCTGATTTTGAAGAAGATGCCCTTCGAGATCCCTTGGTCTGGTCCTTGCTCAACAAGATTAAGGTAGTGGCAAATCCTGAAATTGACAATCTCTTCCCCAAAATAAAAAGAGCTATTGTCACCATTAAAATTTCCAATAGAGAATTTAAAAAACAAGAAGATTTTGCTAAAGGTCAGCCAGAGCGACCATTAAGTGAAGAAGACCTCATCTCTAAATTTACAGCCAATGCTGAGAAAAAAATCTCTTCTTCCAGAATGGAGGATATTATAAAAGCCACCAAGGGATTAGAGAATATCGATGAAATCGGAGAATATATGAAACTTTTAGTAAGTGACAAATAGAAAGGAAAGGTAGTAATATGAAAGCAATAGTATTGGGTTGTGGTTTGGTAGGTGGGTTGATTGCTAAGGATTTAGCCAAAGATAAAGATTTTCAGGTAACTGTAGCAGATATTGATGAGAAAAAATTAGAGAAATTAGCTAAAGAGGCAGGCATGCAAGGAGTAAAGGCAGATTTATCTAATTCGAAAGCTATTAAAAAGATAGTCGCTGAACAGGATATAGTAATCGGTGCCGTCCCCGGTTTTTTAGGATTTAATATGTTACGATCAGTTATTGAAGCCGGTAAGAACATGGTCGATATATCTTTTATGGCTGAAGATGCTTTGAGCTTGGATGAACTTGCCAAGAAGAAAGGGGTTACCGCCGTGGTGGATATGGGCGTAGCACCTGGTATGAGTCATATGATTGTAGGTTATGTCAATAGCCTGCTTGATGAAACTGAAAGTGCCACTATTTTAGTGGGAGGGCTTCCGGTAATAAGGGAATGGCCTTATGAATATAAAATTGCCTGGTCTCCCAAAGATGTTATAGAAGAATATATAAGACCGGCAAGATTAATAGAAGGTGAAAAAATTGTAGAAAAACCTGCCCTTTCCGATCTTGAATTGGTTAATTTACCTAAGATTGGTACTTTAGAGGCCTTTAATACCGATGGACTTCGTAGTCTACTTTATACCATGAAAGTCCCTTGTATGAAAGAAAAGACTTTGCGTTACCCAGGTTATGCTGAAAAGATGCGAACGTTAAGAGAGGCAGGATTCTTCAGTGATAAAACTATAGAAGTGGGAGGAATGAAAATAAGGCCTATAGATTTTACTGCCAAACTTCTCTTTTCTAAATGGGAACTAAAAGAATATGAAGAAGAGTTAACCGTGATGAGAGTAATTGTTCACGGTAAAAAAGAAGGAAAAAGATTATGCTATACCTATGATTTATTGGATTATTATGATAAGACTGCAAAAGCTACATCTATGTCTCGTACCACCGGTTTTCCTTGTGCGATTATGGCTCGGTTAATTGCTCAGGGGGAGTATCAACATCTAGGGGTTTGTCCACCTGAGTATATAGGGAAAGAACATAAAGTATATCAAAAAGTAATGAAAGAATTAGAAAAAAGAAATGTATCCTATAAAGAAAATATAATTGAGGTGTAATTTAATTAATTGTCAAATTGGTTAATTAGATAATTGATAGATTAAATGAGGAGGTGGTAATTTAAGTATTTAAGTAAACTGAAATAATTTTCACAAATATATATTAACTTGCATTTAAAAATGTGAGGTAGAGGCGCGGATAATAATAAGTAAAGATGAAGAATTAAAATTCCTCTAGAAAGGTATTTCCGCCGAAGCGAAAAGATGGTGTAAAATCTTTTCTGCTGGGCTTATAGTGAATAACTATAAGACTGTCATCAAATCTGTCCCCGGATTTAGATGGAGCGCTACCCAAGGTAGAGTGCTTCATCTAAAAAAGGGTGAAATAATAGGCAATTAATGAAGGCTCTATCATTAATTGCCTATTTTATTTGATGGATATTTTTATTAATAAACATCATTTTAAAACTAATCAGTTAAATAGATTGTATAGGAATTTTCTTTTTCCGTAGGAGGGGCCTGCCCTCGTGAAAACGGGGGTTCGATTCATCGGACCCGCAATGAAAACGGGTCGGATAAATCCGACCCCTACTGTAAAAGCAGTACTTTTATTCACTATCGACTAATTTAATAACTGAATAACCAAATAAGGAGGAAAGAAGATGAAAGTTTTAGTTTTTGGAGGATCAGGAAAGATGGGCTCTGTTGTTGCCTGGGATTTAGCTAAAAATTATCAAGTTGAAGAAGTAGGAATTGTTGGAATTACCGGCAGACAGGAAAATACTCTTAAAAAGATTAAAAAATGGATAAATAGTAATAAAATAGTGCTTCATTCCATTGACGTTAATAATCGCCAGGAAACTATGAAATTAATGGAGAAATATGATGTGGGGACGATTGCTCTACCCAATAGAAAGTGTAGTTACAAAGTTGTGGATATGGCTATTGATACAGGGCTCAACACAGTAGATATTTTAGAAGAATATCATAGGAAACCAGATAAATATGAAGTTGAAGGTTTAGAAATTCCCAGTGGAATGACTTTAAACGAGTATGGAGAATCACTTCACCAAAAAGCGGTAAAAAATGGAGTAACCTTTATTGATGGAATGGGTTTTGCTCCAGGGTTAACTAATATTACTTTAGGTGAAGGTATTAGGAAAATGGATCAAGCAGACTCAGCTATAGCCAGATGTGGAGGGATACCGGCTAAAGAGTTTGCCTACAAACATCCGTTAAAATATATGATTACCTGGACCTTTGAGCATGTTTTAAGAGAGTATATGGTTAAAGTAGATGTAGTTAAGGACGGTAAAATTGTAGAAGCAAAGGCAATGGATGATCTTGAAGAATTTAGATTTAACCAATTAGGTAGAGACGAAGAGTTGACCTGTGCCATTACACCAGGGATGCCCAGTTTTCTTTATACCAGACCACAACTTAAAGAATGTACAGAAAAGACTATTCGTTGGCCAGGTCATTGGGAGGGGGTGAAGATGTTAAAAGAATGTGGGATGCTTGAATCTACTCCGGTAAATTTTAAAAATATGAAGATATCTCCTCGTGAGTTTTTATCTTTTGTTATAACTCCCAGGCTTAAACCCTTAGAAGGTGAAACTGATGTTTGTGTAATGTGGAATACAGTAACTGGAGTAAAAAATGGTCAAAAAATAAGAATCGATTATTATATGTGGGAAGGAGCAGATCTCGAAAATGGTATTTCTGCTATGGGAAGAGTTACTGCCTTTCCCGAAGCAATTGCTACAGTAATGTTAGGAAAAGGAGAGATAACCAAGAAAGGGATAGTAGCACCTGAAGATGCTATAGAAGGAAAAATTTATGAAAAATACTTTGAAGAATTAAAAAGGAGGAAAATAAATATTCTTGAGGTTTCTAAGAAGATGTAATAAGATATTAATGGGTTAGTAAATTTTTTAGAATATTTAGTATACAAATTCAATTGGTTAAATTTTGGTAAAGGAGAAAAATTATATGACCAAATTCATTTCCCTTAAAACCAGTTTACCAGGACCAAAGTCCCAAGAAATTGCCCAAAGAAGAGAAAAGTATGTGGCTAAACCTATGGGAGATTCTCTTTCTCCCTGTTATATTGCCCATGGTGAGGGAGCCTTAGTTACCGATGTAGACGGTAATCAGTTTATTGACCTTACCGGGGGATGGGGATGTCTGGCAGTAGGACATACCCATAAAAAAGTGGTAGCTGCAATTAAGGATCAAGCAGAAAAATACCTACATACCGATTTTACGGCTATTCCCTATGAACCTCTGGTGGAATTAGCCGAGAAGCTGGTAAAGTTAACCCCCGGAAATAGCCCTAAAACAGCTGCTTTTTTTAACTCCGGAGCAGAAGCAGTGGAAAATGCGGTAAAGATTGCCCGAGCCTACACTAAAAGACCAGCTATAATTGTTTTTGAAAATGCTTTTCACGGACGGACTCTTCTGACTATGACTATGACCCATAAGGCGATGCCCTATAAATATCATTTTGGACCCTTTGCTCCTGAAATATACCGCCTACCTTTCCCCACTCCCTATCATCCTTCTATTGAAATTGAAGATTTTGAAAAAATACTGGCTAATACTGTAACCCCTGACTCTGTTGCCGCTATAGTGGTTGAACCTATCCAGGGAGAAGGAGGATTTAACCTTCCGGTAGAAGGATTTTTAGAGCACTTAAGAAAATTAACCAAAAAATATGGGATGTTGTTTATTACCGATGAAATTCAAAGTGGTATAGGAAGGACGGGAAGGTTTTTTGCCATAGAAAATTGGGATATAGAACCAGATATTATTTGCCTGGCTAAATCTTTAGCTGCCGGCCTGCCTCTTTCAGCGGTTATTTCTAAAAAAGAGATTACCGATTCCCTTCCGGGAGGATGTATTGGAGGTACTTGTGTGGGTAACCCAGTAGCCTGTAGAGCTGCTCTTGAAGTGATAAAAATTATCGAAGAAGAACACCTTTTAGATAGGGCAGTAAAGATTGGAGAAAAATTAAAAGAACGATTCCTTAAGATGAAAGATAAATATTCTATAGTAGGTGAGGTGCGTGGTATGGGAGCGATGATGGCTATAGAATTAGTAAAAGACAGAAAAACTAAGGAACCTGCCACAGAAGAAACTGCTCAGATTATTCAGGAATGTGTAAAAAATGGAGTGCTTATTGCTGGCGCAGGAATAAATAAAAATCTTTTAAGGATGCTGGTTTCACTCGAGATTACTGATGAACAGTTAGATGAGGCCCTCGATGTGTTAGAAAAGGCAGTTGCTGAAGTGTAGTAGGTTTTTTAGATTTTTAATAAAAAATAAAAATAAAAAGAGGATTTTTAAAAGTTAT
The DNA here is from genome assembly GCA_002782675.1 of Candidatus Infernicultor aquiphilus. Classification (GTDB taxonomy): domain Bacteria; phylum Atribacterota; class Phoenicimicrobiia; order Phoenicimicrobiales; family Phoenicimicrobiaceae; genus Infernicultor; species Infernicultor aquiphilus. The sequence continues at coordinate 5,343 of PFIP01000025.1, read as the reverse complement.
GTCGAATAAAATAATTAATGTTAAGAGGAGGAATATTTAATTGAAAAAAGATAGAGTTATAATAATGGGAGCAGCTGGAAGAGATTTTCATAACTTTAATGTATATTTTAGAAATAATTCAAATTATGAAGTAGTTGCCTTTACGGCTACTCAAATACCAGATATCGCCGGTAGGAAGTATCCTCCTGAACTTTCTGGACCATTATATCCTGAAGGGATACCAATCTATCTAGAAGAAGATCTATCCGATTTAATCAAAAAAAATGAAATAGACCAGGTAATTTTAGCTTATAGTGATCTTCCCCATCAGTATGTTATGGATAAAGCTTCCATAGTATTATCGAGTGGTGCTGACTTTAGATTAATGGGGCCAAAAAACACCATGTTAAAAGCTAAGATTCCGGTAGTATCAATATGTGCTGTACGCACCGGTTGTGGGAAAAGCCAAACTACTCGTAAGGTTAGCGAAATATTAAAAAGAAATGGCTACAAGATTGCTGTAATCAGGCACCCTATGCCCTATGGTGATCTTAGAGAACAAATCTGGCAAAGATACGAGACTTATGCCGATTTAGATTGTTATAATTGTACCATTGAAGAAAGGGAAGAATATGAACCTCATATCGATCGAGGAAATATACTCTATGCCGGAGTAGATTACCAAGAAATATTAACCAGAGCAGAAAAAGAAGCTGATCTAATTCTTTGGGATGGAGGGAACAATGATCTTCCTTTTTATCAACCGGATTTGCATATTGTGGTAACTGACCCTCATCGAGCTGGTCATGAGATGACTTATTATCCCGGAGAGGCTAATCTCAGAATGGCTGATGTGGTAGTAATTAATAAAATAGATACTGCTGAGTTAGATAAGATTAATCTTCTAAGAGAAAATATTCATCTGCTTGCACCCGAAGCTATTTTAATCGAGGCCGCTTCTCCACTTACCGTGGACCATTCCGAATTTATTAGAGGTAAGAGGGTATTGGTAGTTGAAGATGGTCCTACTTTGACTCATGGTGGAATGAAATATGGTGCTGGGATAATGGCGGCTCAAAAATTTGGAGCTAAAGAGATTATAGACCCCAGACCCTATGCCGTAGGCTCTATTGCCGAGACCTATGTTAAATATCCCGACATAGGCATCTTGTTACCGGCAATGGGATATGGTAAAAAACAGGTTCAAGAATTAGAAGAAACTATAAATGCTGCTGACTGTGATTTAGTCATTATTGGTACTCCTATTGATTTAACCCGAATTATCCAGATTAATAAGAAATCAATAAGAGTGAAATATGAATTGCAAGAAATTGGTAGACCGAATTTAGAAGAAGTCTTGAACCAAAAATTTAAAGACAGGAGGTGATATTAGGGGATTTAAGACATAATTAACAGATTGGTTATAATTGAGTGGTGAGAAAAAGTTTATTTTTTAAAAAAAGGAGAGTGAATTAAGAATGTATTATTGGAACAAGTATAAGAATATATTATTGTTGACTTTACTGGTATTTATGTTCTTTATATTATCTGGAATAGCTTGGGCTGCTGAAGAAGAAGTAGCAAAAAATTACGGCTTCTTATCTTTATTGCCACCATTAGTGGCTATTACTCTATGTTTTATAACTAAACAAGTTTTAGCCTCCCTGTTTATCGGTATATGGGTAGGAGCCACTATCTTAATAGGGTGGAATCCCCTAAGCGGGGTTACTAAAACCCTGGGTTATATTGTAGGGAATGCAGCAGATAGTTGGAATGCTACCATCTTACTATTTGACTTTGTGGTTGGCGGGCTTATTGGTTTAATCTGTCTTTCTGGTGGAGCCCAAGCCTTTGTTAAGAGTGTTACTAATAAAGTAAAGACTTCTCGTGGTGGACAAGTTACGGCCTGGTTATTCGGTTTGATAATTTTCTTTGATGACTATGCCAATTCTGCTATAGTTGGAAATGCCTTTAGAGCAGTATCTGATAAGTTGCGTATGTCTCGAGAAAAATTATCTTTTATTGTAGATGCTACCTCTGCCCCAGTAGCCTCTATAGCTCTAATTTCTACCTGGATTGGTTATCAGGTAGGGCTTATCGGTGATGCTATTGAAGGCACTTCAGTTACTATGACTCCCTATTCTATTTTTTTACATTCTATACCTTATAGCTTTTATAGCATCTTTGCTTTAATATTGGTTCTGGCCATTGCCTTATCTGGAAGGGATTATGGTCCTATGTTAAAAGCTGAATATAGAACAAGAACCACCGGTAAAGTTTTTGCTGATGGAGCAACCCCGCTTTCTGGTGGTAGTCAATTAAGAATGTTAGAAAATGTTCCACAGAAGACTATGAATATGGTTGTGCCTCTCGTTGCTCTAGTAGGAATTAGTATGTTTGGAATGTGGTGGACTGGGGGAGGAACTTCTGCCGAATCATTCATCGCCGCAATTTCCGATGCCGATGCTATGACTGCTCTTTTATGGGGAGCTTTTTTTGCAGTAATTATTGCCATAATTATGTATAAAGCTCAAGGTATTGGAACTTTAGCCGATATGATGGATGCCTTTATAGATGGAGCCAAAATGATGGTTTTAGCTAATTTGATCTTACTTTCCGCCTGGTCAATCGGTGATGTTTGCAGTGAAATAGGGACTGCTCCTTATGTAGTAAATGCTGCTAAAGGAGTAATTTCCCCCCTTTTATTACCTATGGTTATGTTTTTAATCTGTAACCTGATTTCCTTTGCTACCGGTACTTCCTGGGGGACTATGGCTATTGCTGTACCCATAGCTATTCCCTTAGCCCTTGCTTTAGGTGTTCCTTTACCTTTGGCCATATCTGCAATATTAACCGGTTCGGTTATGGGAGACCATTGTTCACCGATTTCTGATACTACTATTATGTCTTCGATGTTCTCAGGTTCTGACCATATGGACCATGTAAAAACTCAAATTCCTTACGCCTTTACCGCTTCTGGGGTGGCAGTGTTAGCTTACCTCGCAGCAGGAAGTGGTATTTCGGTAGGTTTAATATTACCTTTAGGAATAATATTAGTGGGAATTCTACTTTATCTATTTTCGTCAATTTCCGCAAAATCAGCTGGAATTTCCTTCCCTCTGCCTGAACCTAAGATAGAGGAAGTAAAAGAAGTTTAATACAAATTTTAGTTATTAATAAATAATTAAAAGATGAGGCCATCTTATTTTGATTGTAAAAAGGTAAGATGGCTTCATTTAGGTAAATTATGGTATTAGGAGGTTTTGAAATGAAAGGATGGATCGGTAAACTTCTTAGGATAGACTTAACTACTAAAAAAGTTAAAGAAGAACAACTTAGCGAACAGTTTGTCAAAAAATGGGTGGGAGGAAGAGGCTTTGCTATCAAAATTCTCTGGGATGAGTTAGAACCAGGAATTGACCCATTAGGGCCAAAGAATAAACTTATTGTTGCCGTTGGTCCTATTGCAGGTATTCCTGCTCCCAATACTGGGAAGACTGTGGTAGCTGCGAAATCACCTCTTACTGGAGGCTATGGAGATGGAAACTTAGGTACTCGGCTGACCATCCAATTAAAGAAAGCAGGTTATGATCTTCTAATTATTGAGGGGAAGGCAAATATACCCACTTATTTATATATTAAAGATGATAAAATAGAATTTCTTCCGGCTAACGAAATTTGGGGCCAAGGTTCATATAAAAGTATAGGATGGCTTAATGAAAAATATGGAAGTTCGGCCGGTATTCTCACCATAGGTCAAGCTGGTGAGAATAAGGTTTTATATGCAATGATTCGTAGTATGGAAGGAAGAGCTGCAGGTAGACCTGGTATGGGGGCGGTAATGGGTTCCAAGAATTTAAAAGCCATTGTAGTTAAAGGAACTAAAGAGATACCTGTAGCTGAACCAGAAGCTATGAAAGAGCTGGGGCATAGTGATTTGAAAAAGGTGAGAAAAATAGATCAAAAAACTGGATGGTCTAAACAAGGTACTACCGGTGTTTTAGCCTGGTGTAATGAAGTAGCTGCTTTACCAGTAAGCAATATGAGAAAGACTTCTTCTAAAGATGCCTGGAAAATAGATGGAGAAAGGCTAAATGCTGCTCGGGTGGCTACCTATGGCTGTCCAAACTGTAGTATGCCTTGCGGAATAGCTATTTTAGATCAAGAAGGACATCAATCAGAATTGGACTATGAGAATATTGGAATGTTAGGAAGCGACCTGGAAATTTTTGATTTACCCCAGGTTGCCTCCTTGAATTATCTATGTGATGATTATGGAATAGATACTATTTCAGCGGGAGGAGTTTTAGCTTTTTATGCCGATGTGATTAAACAAGGTGTTATTAAAGGAGACTTTAAATTTGGGGAAACCGAAAAAGCCAAAGAACTTTTGAGAAAAATTGCCTATAGAGAAGAAGAGGGAGATTTTCTTGCTCAGGGAACTAAAAAAATGGCTGAAAAGATTGGTCAAGGCTCAAGCACTTATGCCATGCAGGTAAAAGGATTAGAAATATCAGCTTATAATTGTAAATTCATCCCCGGCATGGCTTTAGCTTTTGGGACCTCCTCTATTGGTGCTCATCATAAAGAAGCCTGGATTATCACTTATGAAATTAATGAGACCATAAGAGATTCTTATGACCAAGGAAAGGCAAAAAAAGTAATTGAATTACAAAGAATTCGAGGGGGTCTTTTTGAAACTATTGTGGCTTGTCGATTCCCTTGGGTTGAATTAGGTTGGGGAATTGATCACTATGTAGAATATTTTAATAAAATTACTGGATTGAATTGGAATCTTAATGATTTTTGGAAAGTAGCAGATAGAATTTATGCTCTTATTCGGGCCTTCTGGGTGCGAGAATTTCCTGATTGGGATAGAAATTGGGACTATCCGCCAGAAATTTGGTTTAACCCTTCTAATGCTGATAAAGAAGGAATTATCGCTGGGAAAGTCCTGGATAAGGATAAATATGGACAGTTACTTGATTATTATTACGAATTACGGAATTGGGACGCAAGAGGTATTCCTAAGCAAAAGACTATGCAAGAACTGGATTTAGAAAAAGAGTCTGTCGAGCTGGAAAAGTTTGTTTCCTTGAAATAATCTAGCTGTAAATGAATTGGATTTTACTTAAATGGTGAAGATTAAATTAAAAATTATCAGTTACTTAATCTATCATTCTGGATTTAGTGAGAAAGATTTAGAGCTTCCTCAATCAATAACTATGGAGGAATTATTATCTAAAATAAATCTAAAAAAGCAATTTCCCCTCGTAGTTATTCGCAATGGAGAGAAGATAAACTCCACTGATAAAATTGAAGATGGTGACAGAATTGTTATAGCGCCGTTTTTCTCGGGTGGGT
>PFIP01000040.1 GCA_002782675.1 Candidatus Infernicultor aquiphilus | reverse complement strand
GAAATAGAGTGTGAGGGACAAATATTTTATTTAAGATCTCCGGTTGAGGGACTGGCAAATGATATATTAAGGACCTTGAAGATAAGGATACCGGCCAAGATTACCACACCTGAGGGGTTTGTAATGTAATTATTAAGATAGATAGATTTAAAAAGTTTGCTATCTGTTTATAGGAGATGCAGGTAAATGAGATTTAGAAATTTACCTAAGTTTTTGTCTTGAAAAAACACTACCTAGTGAAAACGATTTTTGCATAATCCTTGAAAACCAGCATAAAATCAGAGATCTTAAAAAATCAACTGTCAAAGTCGGGGGAAAATCGAATAGAGATAAAAATACAATAAAAATAGGGTAAACTAAAGAAGACGATTTTCTTTATAATTTACCCTTTTTATTTTGTAATTAAATTTGTCAATGTATCTTCTCTTAAAGACAGTAACTATAACTCGAAATACCTTTTCTTAATAGGGTAAGATCTTAAGGAGAAATTAAAGAGAAATTTAAAATAAGGTTTATAATAAATTTTCCAAATAAGTTGAAAGTTTTTTATTGTTGATTATCATCACTGATTTGTTGTTATCTAAATTAAAAAATTCAAATTGATTTGCGGTGATTTCATTACCAGTAAGGGTGGCATAGTTAGTTATTTCTTCGGTTATTTTATTATAGGCTACAGGAAGATAAACATGAGCTCCATCTACAGCCTTAACAATTGGAGCAATATCATCTTCCAGCATTCTTTGTATTTCAAGAATGGAAAGATATTGAATTTCTGCTTTTAAGTTGCGGTTACTTTTTGGCTGTCTGCATTTGTCAAAGGACCGTCCCCTGACAAAGTTGTATGATTTTTTGGGCAATCTTTTCGGGGTTAAAACCGAAATAATCAGCTAATTGTTGGGCAGGAGCACTTTTTCCAAAAGATTTCATAAATACCGTATAATGAGAATTATTCAATAGCTGATACCACCCTTGGCCGGTATTAGCCTCAATCACTACTCGAAGAGCATCTTGTGGACCTAAAACTTCTTCTATATATTTTTCGCCCTGTCTTAAAAATTCTTCTCTATCCGGAATAGATACTATCCGACTGGCAATGCCATTCACTTTTAATATAAGGCTTACTTTTAGAGCTATCGAAACCTCGCTGCCACTGGCCATTAATACTACTTGAGGGACTTCTTTTTCTTGGTGAGATATTATATAACCACCTCGAGCGAATTCTTTTACTCCACGAGATTTTTCCAGATGGGGCAAATCCTGTCGGGATAAAATCAAGGCGGTAGGCTCTTCGGTCTTCTTTAAGATTTCTCTCCAGGCTAATTTGGTCTCTTCTTCATCAGCAGGTCGAATAATCTTTAGATTTGGTATAGTCCTTAAAGATTCAAGTTGCTCTACCGGTTGATGAGTTGGGCCATCTTCTCCTACAAAGAAAGAATCGTGGGTAAAGATATAGATTACCGGAAGCTTCATTAAAGCTGCCATCCTAATAGCTGGGCGTATATAATCAGAAAAAACAAAAAAAGTGGAACAATAAGGTCTAAATCCCTTATGCACTGCAATACCATTAACGATCGCTCCCATCGCATGTTCTCTAACTCCGAATCTGATATTTCTACCATTAAAGTTATCCTTTTGAACATCCTCATATTTACTTAAATAAGCTTTAGTAGAAGGTTCTAAATCTGCCGAACCACCGATAAGATAAGGAATTTCATCAGCAAGTTTATTCAAGACTATCGATGACGCTACTCGAGTAGCTACCGGAGACTTTATTTCCAAACTTTCCAATTCTAAATCTGGGGGGAGGACTAAATTTAAGGCTTCATCCCACTTCTTTCTTAATAGGGGAGACTTTTTAGTCCATTCTTCAAATAGGTTCTGCCATTCTTCTCTTTTTTTAATCAATTCTTTTTTTCTATTCTCAAAAAATTCTCTTACCTCAGCTGAAACATAAAATTTCTCATCTAAAGGAAGACCTAAATTCTTCTTTAGACCTCTGACCTCTTCCTCACCTAAAGGTGAACCATGGCAACTGCAGGAATCCTGCTTGGTGGGAGCTCCATAACCAATATGGGTTCTGGCTATAATTAAGGTAGGTTTATTTTTGCTTTTCTTGGCTTCTAGCAGGGCATCTTTAATTTCTTCTACTTTATGACCATCGACATTTTCTATTACCTGCCAGTTATAAGCTTTAAATCTATCGGCTACCGATTCAGTAAAGGTTATTTTAGTTTCTCCAGACAGGCATATCTTATTATCATCATAGATAGCTATTAACTTTTCCAAGCCCAGATGGCCAGCTAAAGAAGCAGCTTCAGAGGTAACACCTTCCATCATACAGCCGTCACTTAAAAGAGTATAGGTATAATGGTCAACAATTTTATAATCCTTGGTATTAAATCTGACTGCCAACATTTTCTCTACCAGTGCCATTCCTACGGCATTGGCAAATCCTTGCCCCAAAGGTCCGGTGGAAACTTCTATTCCAGGAGTTTCTCCATATTCAGGATGACCAGGAGTTTTGGAATTAAGCTGCCTAAATTTTTTTAAATCCTCGAGTGAAAGTTTGTATCCCGAAAGATGTAACAGAGAATATAACCAGGCTGAGCCATGCCCGGCAGATAGCACAAAACGGTCTCGATCCGGCCAATCCGGGACAGCAGAATCGTATTTTAATACATCTCCAAAGAGTACTGCTCCAATTTCAGCACAACCCAAGGGTAATCCCGGGTGACCGGAATTAGCCTTCTCTATCATATCTACAGCCAATCCTCTTACTATATTAGCGATTCTATTAAACAATTTAGAAATTCCTCCTTGTCTTCTGAAGATTGATATTTAATATTTTACACTTATTTTTTTTCTTCTACAAACTTTTTTGTTTTTTATATTTTATTATTAATGTAAACTTTAACGAAGGCAATTAAATAGAAAAGTTATACTTAGGTCTTTTCTCTACTTTCACTTAATTTATTTTCTTTCTCTTTATAGTGCACTTTTGATTTTTAAATGACAATATTAATAATAACTGTTGACAAGATGTATCTATAGGTGTATATTTAATATGTATAATAAATATGTACAATAAGATTTTTAAAAGAAAAGGATCTTAATGATAAGTGAGTAAAAATGAAAAGAATAAATATAAACTTCTCGGATAATTTATTGTATGAAATAAAAAGAACCAGCAAAGAATTAAATATGAATTTGAGTGAATTTGTCCGGGAAGCAACTGAAGTATATTCCAGTAAAATAAAAGAGGAAAAGCTTAAAAAAGAGTTAGCTGAAGGATATAAAGCAAAAGCTAAACTAAATCTTAAAATATGTGAAGATTATAAATATATCGATGGAGAAAATATTTAACCTATGGATATTGAAAGAGGAGATATTGTTTTAGTAGATTTAGAACCTGTTAAAGGCTCAGAAACCGGTAAAATAAGACCTTGTGTTATAATTCAGAATGATATTGGAAATAAATTTTCCTCAACAACTATTGTGGCAATTGTAACCAGCCAAAAAGAAATCTCTAAAGAATATCCTACAGATGTATGGGTAGAGAAAAATAAAGGCGGTTTAAATTTAGATAGTATTATTCAAGGTGATCAAATAAGAACCATATCAAAAGAACGAATAGTTAAAAAACTTGGGCATTTTGAGGACGAAGTTATGAATAAAGCAAACAAGGCATTAAAGATTAGTCTGGGATTATAGAGGAGGATACACTCTTATTAAGAACATATAGCAATAGCCCTTTCTTAACGGTAATAACAGCTTTTTCCTGCTCAATTATATTGCTAATACCTCGGGTCTTATATCTTAATAGGCTTTCTGATTCGAGCAAATATTTACATCCCGTTATAGTAACACCGGTAACCTTTTCATCTAAGGGAATCAAAGAAAGCCTTACCCCTATTTTTTGAAAAAACACTTTTTCTCTATTTATTATCCCCATTTCCAGCCCAGGTTCCTTAATAAATGCGGTTATTCCATTTCTAAAAGCATATTCCAGGAGAAAGATATTGGCTAACTGCTGATCTAATCGCCCCCCGGCAAAGCCGATGATAATAACATTATTAAAACCTCTTTCCCGACAATATTGAAGTGCCAGTTCACCATCGGTTTCGTCCTTTTCAACCGGGTATTTTATAATCTTAACTCCCATTTTTTCATAACGTTGATATTGTGCCTTGGTAAGCGAATCAAAATCACCTATAATCACATCAGGCAAAAAACCTATGCTCTCTAATAATAAGACTCCACCATCAGCAGCAACAAACAATACATCTTTCTCTCCGATTAGTTTCTTACATTCTTCCTTATTTCCTTTTAATTCTCCGTTTAAGACAATAACCGCCTTATTCGTTGACATAAATTATCCTCTCATCTTTCGTTTTTGCCCTCATTAATTACTATATTCTTTATTAACGGTATTATAATTATATAACAGAGCAACAGCGATGGCAAAAGGTAACTGATATTATATATTGCTGAATATACCCATGGACTTTGACCTTCCGGAGCATACTGAGCAAAAAATATAATCCCGGAAAGGAAGTGGCTAATAAACCTTCCCAGTCCACCAGTAAAGACAGCTAATAATAACCAGCCATACGTACTTCCCTTTGCCTTTAAATTAATCTTGTTTGAGAATATTCCGGCTAATCCAACCAGCATGTAAGGTAAAGGATAATCTAATACCAGTTGTGCTGGATGGATAATGAAAGGACCAAGCGCTAATTGAACTAAACCATATACTACTCCAGCCATCATACCTGAGCCAGCTCCCCAGCGCAAAGCTATAATTAAAATCGGCAGCATTTCGAGGCTAACCGACCCCCCCTGAGCCATCCTCCACAAAGGAATAAAATTTAAAATAGCAGCTAATGCCACCGCCATACCAATCTCGGTCATAATCCTTACTTGATTTCTTTTCATTATAAATTCCCCTTTCTTTTAAAGTAATTTATTTTAAATAAAAAAACCGTAAACCTTGATCTTATAATCAAATATCTACGGTTATCATTAAAGATACTCCCTACGCTGGCATTATCCAGATCAGGTTCCAAGGGTCTGTTTATTAAAAACACTCTCAGCTTTAATAAGCTCCCCAAAATATTTATTTAATTTTTTGTAAAAAATATTACCTCTCAAAATAAAAAAATTAATTTTTTTTGTTGGATACTTTTATCTTTAAATTTGATTTTTTATAGATTAAAATGGCTGACCTATTTTTGACCTAATATTTATTATAGTTAAATCAAATTTAAATTTAATCAATTACAGCTACAACATGATTATCTAATTATCTTCTAAAATCGCTTCTTGGTTTGCGGGGACGAGCTTCATCGATCTTCAAAGGACGGCCATCAAATTCGGTATCGTTTAAAGCATCTTTGGCTTTTTCAGCTTCTTCAGGAGAAGCCATTTCTATAAAAGCAAAGCCTTTGCCTTCGATGATGTTGACACTCTTAACTTCACCGTAACTGGAAAATAATTCTTTTAATTGCTCACTAGTTACAGAATACTTAAGGTTTCCGACATATAATTTATTTTCTTGCATACTTTCTACCTCCTTTTCGTTATTATTTCTCTTAAGTCCAATAACGTTTCTTTAAGGAGGTAGAAGCAAGGTAGCTATCTGCCTCTTAAGGGATAACATTATTAAAACACAAGAGATCCCTCATAAACAATCTGTTTTCAGAGGACTAGTGGATTGTTTTTAGTATCTCTTTTTAGTAAAATGGCCAGCCATTTTTATAGTAACTTTTCTACTATATTTTACTTGTTTTTACAGTTTTGTCAAATTTTTATAAAAAAAGAACAATTTTATTTTTAACTATTTCTTTTTTAACACTTTTACTACTGCAGGTAAAAAATCACAGACATCTTCATTAATTACTGCTTCAGCTAAATAATCCAGATGGGTAGACATAAAATTAACAATAATTAATTTACCTCCTCTATTTAGGCAATATTGAGGCAACATATTCGCCGGGCTAACCTGAAGTGATGAACCAACAGTCAGTATTAAATCAGCTCGCTTAGATTCATAAATAGCATTATCTAAATTGGGAAGCATTTCGCCAAAAAGTACTACATTCGGTTTAAATACTCCCCCACATTCACAATAAGGTACTTTTTCCTTACTTTTCTGCCTGTGCGTGCCTCTGCCTGTGCGTGTACGCACGCAGACAGGTGCACGCAGACAGGCGTCAATCTTTTGTATCAATAATTCTGAAGAGATTATTTTCCCACATCTTCGACAAATAGCTTTTCTTAAGGTCCCATGGACTTCAATAACCTTCTTTGAACCCGCCCTTTGGTGAAGGTTATCTATATTTTGAGTGATAAGACAGTGTATATAACCCATCTCTTCTAACTGGGAGATAGCCTTATGCGCAGGATTGGGAGAAACCCGAGACAACATCTCGATACGAGGCCGATAAAAATAATAAAAACGCTGAGGATCTTCATCAAAGGCAGTTATAGAAGTAACCTTAAAGGGGTCTACCTTCTCCCAGATACCTTTGCCAGGAGTCCTAAAATCAGGTATCCCTGATCCAGTACTTACTCCCGCCCCAGTTAAAACAATTGCATATTTAGATTTTTTTATTAATTTTACAACCTGATTGACTTTTCCTTCATCTATTACATTCTCCATAAAATACCTCTAATTTTGAAGTTTTTCAACTTATTCTACCCTATTTTATAGCCTAAAGGAGCTTCTCGCTCAGGCTGAATTAGAATAACTTCCCCCTCTTCTTTCATTACTCCTAAAATTAAAACTTCTGATTTAAACCCAGCTACCCTCTTGGGAGGAAAATTAACTACCGCGACAATCTGTCGGTTAAGTAAATCTTCTTTAGAATATAATTTAGTAATCTGAGCAGATGATTTTTTTATTCCTAATTCCCCAAAATCAATTTTTAATTTATAAGAAGGCATACGTGCTTCTTTAAAATCTTCTACCTCTATTACCTTTCCTACTTGGATATCTAATTTCTCAAAATCTTCGAAAGTGACCATCATTCACCGCCTCCCGTATATCATTTTATATTTTATCTATTAAACTTAAATATATAATAACTTAAAAATTATATTTTTCCAAATCTCTCAATTGACATCGGTCATTATTATGATATATAGTTTTAATATAATAATATTGATTTACATTTATATAGAAGAGGAGGCAAAATGTCTAAAATAATACTTATTACCGGTGCAAGTACAGGTTTAGGAGCAGAAACAGCCAGGCTTTTAGCTTTTCAAAATGAAATTATCGTCCATTATTATAGTTCCCAAAAAGAAGCTGAAAAAGTCGCAGCCAACGTAGAAATAAAAGGAGGTAAATCATTTTTAGTACAGGCAGATTTATCTCAAGAAGAAGGGTGCCTTAAATTATTTAATACTGTTACAGAAAAGTTTCCCAAGCTTGATGTTTTAATAAATAATGCGGGAGGACTGATCCGTCGTCAAGCAGCTAAAGAATTAGAATGGAAGCTAATGATGGAAACATTCTCTTTAAATACTTTTTCCACTATGAAGCTTTCCTCTCTTTTTATTCCCTGGTTAGAAAAAGGAAATAACTCCTGTATTATCAATATTAGTTCTATTGCTATGCGTCACGGATCTCCAGGAGCTACTATTTACGGTGCTTGTAAAGGTGCTATTGATTCATTTACAAGAGGTTTAGCCCATGAATTGGCTCCTACTATCCGTGTTAACGCAGTATCACCGGGAGTAATAGATACACCTTTTCATAAAAAAGTATCCACACCTGAAAAAATGAAAAAATTCAAAGAATCAACTCCTCTTAAACAAATTGGAGAAGCTATTCATATTGCCAAGACTATAGAATTTTTAATTAATAATTACTTTATTACGGGAGAAACTATCGATGTAAATGGAGGTCTTTTTATGAGATAAAATGACTCTAAAGATACTTAGTTGGTCCTGTATTACCTTGATTCCGCATTTCTCATCCCAGCTGGTTATTCCGTTTCTCTTCAATCTGTTATAAGCAGCTATCATTGAAAAAAGTTTGATAAAGGGAATTCCTATCCCCATAGCATTTAACCAAACCAATTCCAATCCCAAAAAAAGTTATATTAAATGTGAAGACCTACACTTCACATCTTAAAAATAAAAAACGAAATAAAAGTTTGTCAAAGAACCGTCACCTGTCACATTATAGCAAGAGGAAAGCCTTATAATATAAGGGTTTCAAGGGAAGAATGCGAAAAAACGTTCTTTTTTGCATTATTTTAAGTCGAGCTATGGTTTTACCCCTCAAAAATGGCTTTTTTTAGCTAAATTATCACCCCTCCAAAATATAAAAGTGGCTATTTACAAGGGTTTCGTGATTTTGGAGAGGTAAAAATAGGCTAAAAACAGGGGTCGTAACTGCCAATTTTTCGAAAATTGAAATGCAAAAAAAGGCACTCTACGTGCGTTTAAAGGGCATTCCTGAAGGGGGTTTGAAAAGCTTGCAAACAAAGGGTCCTATGTCGTTCCTGCGAAAGCAGGAATCCAGGTATTTCTTTGCACCAAAAGACCAAGTCTTTCTGTCGTATGAATATAATTATTTATAAGAAAAATGAGAGATTAGATTATCAACCCTTATGAAAAGTTAGAAAAAGTTATCGAATTATTGAGCTGGTACAAGCTTTCCCTGTCACATTATATTGTCAAAAGAACCGTCAGACTGTGTGAAAACTCACCTTTAACTTACATATAACCACCCAGAATGATATAATATAACCATAGAAAAAAAATAAATAAAAAAGAAAGAAGGTGAATTCATGAGATATATAGAAGGCGAAGATAGAAATCAAATCATACTCTTTCCTGAAAGTATAGATGAATATGTAAGTGACAATAACTCCATTCGTATCATCGATGAATATATCAAGCAGCTTGATCTTAAAAGACTGGGCTTCAAAAGGGCGGTTAACCCCTCACTGGGACGGCCACCCTATCATCCCAAAGATATGCTTAAGCTCTATCTCTACGGGTATCTTAACTTAAGTGCGTTCATCCCGAAGACTGGAACAGGAAGCGATCAGAAATTTAGAGGTCATCTGGCTGCTCAAGAAACTAAAACCTGACTTTAAGACCATTGCCGATTTCCGGAAAGATAACAAACAAGCATTGAAGAAGGTCTTTCGGGATTTCACCAAGTTATGTGATGAATGGGAACTATTTGGCAAAGAACTGGTCGCTATAGATGGTCCCAAGTTTCGAGCCTGTAATTCCAAAAAAAACAACTATAGCAGCAAAAAATTAGCCAGGCATCTCCAATACCTTGATGAGAAGATCGAAGGCTATCTCAAAGAACTGGATCATCATGATCAACTCGAATCCCCTGACCGCCAGCCTGATGTTAAAGAAATAGAAGAAAGAATACAACAATTAAGAGACCGCAGAGAAAAGTATGAATCGTACCAGAGGAAACTAAAACAAAGTGGAGAAAATGAGATCTCCACTACCGATCCCGATGCCCGGCTGATGGCTAACCATAACCATGTGGAGGTAAGCTATAATGTGCAAACCACTGTAGATGCCAAACACAAATTAATTGCCGACTTCAAGGTTACCCAAAAACCAAATGACTTAGGTGAACTTGACCACATGGCCATGAGGGCAAAAAAGCTCTTTGGGAACAAAGCCTTTGAAGTATTAGCCGATAAGGGTTACTATAAGGCTAAAGACTTAAAAAAATGTACCGAAAACGGAATCACCGTTTACATCACCAAACAAACCTATGCCAATGGTACCAAAGACCAAGCCTT
>PFIP01000090.1 GCA_002782675.1 Candidatus Infernicultor aquiphilus | reverse complement strand
ATAGTCTTTTCTTAAGGGATACCAAACATCCAATACTTTAGTATCTGACTCTAAAGCTATCGCTTCGTGCTCAAGGTTAGTATGATGCATGATGGGGTCTCATTTTCCATTTTCATACTACAAACAGACAATTTCTGAGTTCAATATGGATTGAATCGATTTGACCATGGTTGTCGGTTTACCAACCTTCAACTTGTCTACCAGCTCAAAATATTCGAGACAGGTAGTACAGGCCAATATCTCAACACCCTGCTCTTCCAACCGTTTGAGATGGCCCAGAACATGCGAGTCTTCACAAACCAGACGGACTCCGGTATTCCAAAAAACCAGGGTCTCAGGTTTCTCTTTGCTCTCCCCGAGTAAGCGTAAAAAGTTGGCCATAAGCATTGTACCGAGCTGGTCATCACCTCTCCCCAACCCCTCAGATTGGATTAAGAAAACTTTAGACGGCATATTTAACCTCCATCATGATTTTAAGGGCTATTTATTGTTCCGTTTCTATTAATATTTAATCGATTTTTCCTTACCCTTCACGTTTAGCTAAAAGAGCGGCACCTAGAGCTCCTATAATTTGTGGCGAATCTGGACCTATCAGTTCCGTGCTTAATTTTTGGTTCAACAGCCTACTCAGGCACTTGTTAAGTGATGCCCCTCCGGCAAAAACTCCTTTTTCCTTTAAGCCAACTCTTCTTACCATAGTCACTATGCGGGTTACTATCGCCTCATGTAAGGCTAAGGCGATGTCGCCGGGCTTTTCTCCTTTTGCGATCAGGGAAACTACTTCGGATTCTGCGAATACGGTGCACAAGCTATTAATGGTGATTTTTTTAGTGGCGCTTAAAGCTAAATCCCCAATCTCAGCGATGCTTACCTCCAGATTATGGGCCATGACCTCCAAAAATTTACCGGATCCCGCCGCACAACGATCGTTCATCTCAAACTTGCGCACTTCTCCCTGGTCCGAAAGCAGGATAACTTTGCTATCCTGTCCACCGATATCGATCACCGTATAACACTCGGGGAATAGATAGTGAGAGCCGATGGCAAAAGCTTTAATCTCGGAGACCACTTCTCCCTGCAAAACCGGAGCGACCAGGTGGCGACCGTAACCGGTTACCACCAGTCGTTCATAGGATTTGCCAGAAATAAGTTGCAGGCAGCGTGATAAAGAATTCACCCCTGTTTCGATAATAAAGGATTCTTTGATCGCCGTATCAAAGGTTACCAGCTTAATCGTGCGGGATCCCACATCCAGTCCAGCGTACATCAGAGTTTTAGCATCTCCAAAAAAGCTTCAATTCTGGTCTTAAGTTGACCGGCATCCTCGTCGCTATAATCCGTCTCAATTCGTAATAAAGGAATCCCTTCTTTTTCCAAGCGCTGCTCTATTTTGATGGCTTCATTAGCATAGGTATGGCAGAACTGGAGATTATAATGCACCACACCATCCGCCTGGTATTCTTTAGCTAGTTTAACCACGTCGTCCAAACGTTCATCATTCGGAGTAAAGCAGGCGCAATGGATATTCATGTAACGGTCAGCGATTGCTTTAATCTGTTCGTCAAGATTGCCTGGAGTAGGTTTAACCAGATCGCTGAAGAAGCGGGTGCCAGTGCACGATTCCTCGCAAATTACCACTGCTCCGGCCGATTCGAGGATATGATGCAGTTTCCAATTGGGGATCGCCATGGGGCTGCCGGATATCAGGATACGAGGAGCACTGGCTGGGGCCACACCTTGACCCACAGCAACCCTTTTATCCAGTTCATCACAAAGGGCGTTCAACATCTGGGTATCTCGCTTAACATCATCATAGAAAGAAACCTGGGTGGCCAGTAAAGCATCCTTGCCGCTGACGGGTACCGGCCTAACTCTACGTAAGTTATAGAGTCGTTGCAGGGCAAGGCTGCGCTGGTTCACCATATCAATAGCCTGGCCGAGCTTTTCCGCTGTAATTTTATTGCCAGTCAATTTCTCAACAACATCCTTAAAGGCCAGGACTTCGCCCTGCCAGAGCTGGCGACTTCGCTCGGTCTTCTTATTTGGTACTTCCATCACATAGACCGGCTGGTACTGATTCAGAATCTCGAACATCTTCTTCTTACCATCGCAGGTAGTTTCGCCTACTATCAAGTGGCTGGACTGGACGTAAGGGCAGACACGTCCCAGTTTGAAGCCAAAGGAAGATTTAATAAGGGCACAGGTGTTGCGAGGGAGTACTGCCTCCGCCATGGGGACGGAGAATTGCGTCCCGGCGCACAGCCCCACCGGAATCCCATCGGCTGCCCAGACTAGTTCTTCTGGAACAAAGACGCAATAAGTCGCAACTATTTTACCGCCATTTTTAGCGTGTTCCCGGAGTTCTTTTATTCGGATGCCATGAATATCGCCTACCACAAAATCATAAAAACCCATTCCCGCTGGACGGTTTTTCTGGGAAAGATAGACCTCTTGAAAAATCGGCCCCAAAGCATTCAAAAGTATATCATGGGATTTTAGATTTATATTTAAATCGGCCCACATCTGGACATTATCGTTAGCCATTTAAAATCATCTCCTTCAAAATTCTTCTCAAAATAAAAAGCGATGGGCAGAGTCATTATGATCTAGATAACTTTTTTATCAAATTCCTGCACCTTTACTAAACTCCTCTTTACCTTTACTAAAAAACGCACTTTCTATTTCTTTTTTTCCTCTTATCTATGTGTTCGTCTATATGCCTTGTAATTCCTTCTAATGTTTCCAATTTTTTAATCCTTTCCTTTAGCTTCTCTTGCTCTTTCATAACAAAACGAATAGCATCAGCTATAGGGTCAGGTAGTTTGCCATGTTCTAATGCTTGAATTTCCTTGGCACTAAATCCCAAACCAATCCTACCAGGAACTCCTACTACTGTTGTATTGGGAGGGGCATCAGTAACCACCACCGAGCCCGCACCTATTCTTGCATTATCACCAATATTTATTGCACCCAAGACTATTGCTCCCGTACCAATCACAACATTATTTCCCAGAGTAGGATGACGTTTCTTTTTTTCTAAACTTGTTCCGCCTAAAACCACTCCTGAATACATCAAAACATCATCGCCAATTTCGGTTGTTTCACCTATCACTACACCCATACCATGGTCAATAAAAAATCTTCTTCCGATTTTGGCTCCGGGATGTATTTCAATATCAGTAATATGACGATTAATATGCGAAATTATGCGGGCAATGGTATACATTTTCTTTCTGTAAAACCAATGGGCAATTCGATGAAGCCATATTGCATGAAGCCCAGGATAACAAAGAACTACTTCTAATGTGTTCTTCGCTGCCGGATCTTTAGCAAATATATTTTGAATATCTTCTTTTAAAGTCTTGAACATTAATAATGAACCTCCATTGCCCTTAACGGACAGGCAGGTAGACATAATTCACATGCAATACATTTATTTTCGTAAAAATGAACTTTTCGGGTATGCGAGTCAAGAATAAGAGCTTGGGTCGGACAAACTGTTATACAAACACCACAATGAGTACATCTGGTACTATTTTGGATAATACCTTGTGACAGTGATTGAACTATTACCCCTAATTCTTTGAGATAATTTATTCCTTTATTATAGTTTCCCTCTTCCCCGGAAAGGCCTAATATAAGAAGCCCTTCTTCTTTAGGTATAATATATGCTTTTAGTATATTAAATTCTAAATCAAAGTATTTTACCAGGTTGCAAACAATGGGCTGGTCAGCTAACCGGTGAGGAAATTTCAAAACAATTCTTTTTGAAATCATTTACTTCTCCTATCTGAAGATGTAGGGCTATGGTTAGGAAAATAACTTTTCCTTTTAGCCCTACATCCTTTTTATCTGTTATTCAATTGGTCTTTCTTTTAGTAATTTAAAGGTCAGCCCTGACTCCGGTCCAGGCAGTGATGCCACAGGCTCAGTTAATAGAAACTGCCCCTGTTTAATCCAGTCTTTTAAAATTTCAGCAATCTCTACTGCTTTTGAATAACTGGAAAGCGATGCGGTGGGAACTTCTTTATCTTGAACAACGATCTTACCGCTTTTAAGCTCCTCATAAGAGACCTCGCCAAGCACCCCTGGTTTAACCTGCGGATATGCTTCGCTGTAATCAACAATTGGAGCATAGATATCTTTATCCTTAATTGCGGTATAGCGTAAGATTTCTTCATTCAAAATAGGGATAGGTATCCCCACTCCTACTGTGAGTGTTGTTCCATATCCCTGGAAACTCGTTCCCCGCAACCACTCAGGTTTCATCTGTTTTAGATCTCCAATCACAGCTAATGTACCTGCCAGAACACATGGAGTATCGTTATCCTTTCTTTTAGCTGTCGGATTATGCTGCGTTCCCTGCCAGGCCACATAACCCACTCCGCCGCCAAGAAATATCTTAGTTCCAAGTCCAATAGTTATATATAACGGATCATTCAATAGTGGAGAAAGTTGACCAGCACTACAATAGTTAGCATTACCTAATCCAGGCTTTAGGGCACCCATATAAGTATAGATGAGCTTATTAGAAAGATTAACTGCAACATTGTAGTTCTGATAAACATTCCTCGGATTAAAAAGCACAGCCTCATTAACATCTTTAATGTTTATCCAGGTTTCCAATTTTTTTCTTGGATAACAATCAGTACCATAGGCAGTGGCAGTAAGTTTTATATCCTTACCTGCGACAAACTCTTCAATTACATGTCCACCTCCGTATTCAAACTTGCCAGGATAAACTCTATTCCGAGGGTCATTATCAGGAAGTTGAGTACAGCCAAGATAGATATCCACCGCAGCAAAACCACAATAAGCCGGGACATCGTTTAAATAACAGGCCCCTCCTCCCAGTTTTATTCTTGGTTTTGCATGGCCAATATTGATATATGTCCCACTTGAACACATCGGGCCAAATGTCCCTGTAGTTACTACATCTATCTCTTGAGCTGCTTCTTCAACTCCTTTTTCCTCCACAATATTAATTATCTCTTCTGCCGTTACTACAACTACATCTCCCTTTGATATTTTTTCATTAATTTCAGTTATTGTTTTAGTCATTTTGATGTTTCCTTTCTTTTTTTACCACGAAAAATTACAATTACACTACCACATTTCTTTATACTCTTAACTTGCTCCTAAGAGCAGATTTTTCATTATTTATGCCCCAACCGGAGCCATCCATGATCCATAACATTTCCACCACGCCTCCTAAATACAAATTAGCACGGATATAAATGTCACATAAATGTATATCTTTATATTTGTATAATCGTATCATTGGAAAAGTTCAGTAGAAAGATAGCGATCACCTAAATCAGGAAGAATTACCACAATAAGTTTACCCTTGTTTTCTTTCCGTTTAGCTACCTCTATTGCTGCCCATACTGCTGCTCCTGAAGAAATGCCTGCAAATATCCCCTCTTCTTTAGCAAGTCGCCTAGCACAAATCATAGCTTCCTCATTAGTTACTTTGATTATTTCATCAATAATATCCCTGTTTAAAACACCTGGCACAAAGCCAGCACCAATCCCTTGAATCTTATGTGGACCAGGTTCTCCACCAGAAAGAACAGGAGAATTAGCAGGTTCAACAGCAATAGCTTTAAATGATGGTTTCCTCTTTTTTATTACTTCAGCTACACCTGTAATTGTCCCACCAGTTCCTACTCCAGAAACAAGAATATCCACTTTACCATCTGTATCTTCCCAGATTTCTAAAGCTGTAGTTTTCCGATGAATCTCAGGATTAGCAGGATTATTAAATTGTTGAGGCATAAATGCTTTACAATTCTTTTTCACAATTTCTTCTGCCTTTTTAATTGCTCCTTTCATTCCTTCACTACCTGGAGTTAAAACTATTTCAGCGCCAAATGCCTCAAGTATTTTCCTTCGCTCAATACTCATTGTATCAGGCATCGTAAGAACTAATCTATACCCCTTAACCGCACAAACAAAGGCTAAGGAAATGCCCGTATTTCCACTTGTTGGCTCAACAACTATAGAATCTTTTTTCAGAAGACCTTTTTTCTCTGCTTCTGTAATCATACTTACTCCAATTCGGTCCTTTACACTTCCAGTGGGATTAAAAAATTCAAGTTTTCCGACAATTTCTGCCTTTACATCCTTGGTTATTTTACTCAATTTTACTAATGGGGTATTTCCCATTAACTCAGTTATATTATTTGCAATTTTAGTCATTTTATTTCCTCCTTTTCCTTTTTAGTCATCAAATTTTCCATCAAATGTAATACATTCGATCTTTTTGCTTGGATAATTTCTTCTTTTGCATTTTAACCATATCTTTTAAGGTTACTGAATCAAGGACTTCTAACATTGCTTTTTTTAGTTTTTTCCAAATTTCGTAAGTGACACACGCATCAACCCGATTACATAGTTTTGGGTCATCAACACATGCCACCGGTGAAATTGACCCTTCCACGGCTTGAATTATCTGGCTCAATTTAATTTCTTTAGGCAATTTTACTAAACTGAATCCTCCGTGTGATCCCCGCGTACTCTGTACTAAACCTGCAGACAGGAGGACGATCATTATATGTTCAAGATATCTTTCTGAGATTTCTTGCCTTCTGGCTATATTCTTCAGTGACACAGACCCTTTTCCATAATTTAGTGCTAAATCCAACATTGCTCTCGAGGCATAACGCCCCCTGGTAGAAAGTTTCATTACCCCTCCAAGATTAGTATTATTATTATAAGAATATCTGATGTAGCAAAAAATTCATATTCCAACATACCTTGCATAAAGGGAGCGAGCCGCCTTCTCATCGTCTGTTCCCTTTATGATTGCCCTCCCATCCTTGAATAGCGATATCTCCTTGTCTCTTTCCTTAAAGACGAGTATAAAATTGTTGAACCTTACCTCACCTAATCGTTTCAATCTTTCTGCGAGTGATTTGAAGGAGATGTCTGCAGATTTTGCCGGTGTTATCTGGATGGCATTCCTCCCGCAGAGCGAAGTTATGATCTCTTTCTTTGCCGCATTCAAGAAATCGAACTTGTGCTCGACACAGCACCTGCATCTCTTATCTCGCATCACCGCAATCTTCTCGAAAGTGTTGTTCCAGACATCGTAAAATATCAAATTGCTCTCCGCATTTGTAGTCATATTCTCTTTAAGCAGTATCTTTATCGCTTCTGTGCTCTCGATCGATGCAATAATAACCGGTATGGTGTTAAGTACCCCAGCCGTATCGCAGGTTGGGAGTGAACCAGGCTCAGGTACATCGGGCAAGAAGCACCTGAAGCAAGGTGTCCTCCCTGGTACGATGGTCATCATCATCCCATAAGTTCCAACTGCAGCCGTGTATATCCAGGGAATCTGGCTTTTCACACAGACATCGTTGATTAAAAATCTTGTTTGCATGTTGTCTGTCCCATCTAATACGAGATCTACACCACTCATGATTTTCTCAGCGTTCAGATGGTTTAAATCCTTAACCATTGCCTCTATCTCCACATCAGAATTCACCCTCTTCAGCTTTTCAGCAGCGGCAACCGCTTTCGGAATACCTATGTCATCTTCGTCGAAGAGTATCTGTCGCTGGAGATTGTTTAATTCGACAAAATCTCGGTCTATAATTGATATTTTGCCCACTCCTGCCCGAACAAGATTATTTGCCACAACCGTTCCAAGAGCACCGCATCCGATGATGGCTATCTTACTTTTTAAAAGTGTTTTCTGCCCTTCTTCCCCGATATTCGGTAATATCACCTGTCTCGAGTATCTATCCTGCATATCCTCTTCCCATTCGTATATATATTCATTCTCCTTCCTCTCACAAACCCAACAGTCGTTAAACCCGTCTTCTCCGCAATCTCGATTGCCAAACTCGTTGTAGCGCCTCTCGATGCAATAATAGGAATGCTCGCGACCGAACACTTCAGTGCCATATCGAATGATATTCTTCCTGTGCATACCACAAAAGTCGTTTTAAAATCGACATTTTTGATCAATCCACAACCTATGACCTTATCAAGAGCGTTATGCCTCCCTAGGTCTTCTGATATGCATATTACAGCTTTTTTATGAAATAACCCAACTATATGCACCCCTCCCGTTATCCTGTGCAAATCAGAATTTAAGAAAGATTTTAAGCCACTAAATATATCACTAACATCAATTTTCAAGTTAGAACTTATCTTTGGTAGTTTCAATTCATCCAAGAAGGAAGATCCACCACCGCATCCGCTTACGATTAGTTTTTTTACTGATAATACTTTTAAAGGATTGTTAATTATTACTTTTGCAATATTCTTCTCTATCTGTAAAGATTCTATCTTCTTAATATTTTTTATAACTTTTTCTGAAAATAGATACCCTATAACAAACTCCCTTACCATTTGAGGGCTTATCATCGCGGTTACAAAATGCCTTCCATTGATAAAAATAGATAAGGGTAATTCTTCCACGACCTCGTGTTTAGATTTGATGAAATTATTCGCATTAAATTTGAGGCAGTTGAACTTTTTTAACACTTCACAATCTCCTTAACCGTCTCCAGAAACGTATCAACCTCCTCTTCTGTGTTGTATAGATACAAAGAAACCCTGACCACCCCTTCTTTAAGTCCAAAATATTTCATCAGTGGCATACAACACAGATGTCCAGAACGAACCATTATGTTGGAGGCTTCATCGAGCATCAATGCCACATCGTGGGGATTCAGGCCTTTAATATTAAAAGACACAATACCAATCCTTTCCTTTGAATTCAAGGAGCCATATATCTCTACTCTCTTCATCTCTAACAGTCCTTCCAATAACCTCTCTGTTAACTTCGCTTCATGGTCTTTTATTTTGTCCATACCTATCTTGTTCAGATAATCAATAGCTCTCCCAAACCCGATTACACCTGCAATATTCGGTGTTCCACCTTCAAATCGCTCATAACCTTTCGTCAGTTCATAACTATTTAGAGAGACATCATCAATCATTCCGCCACCAAAATTGAGTGGTTCAAGCCTATCAAAAAAATCTTCTTTCATCCAAAGAATACCAGTTCCCTTTGGTCCAAGCATTTTATGACCTGAAAAACAAAGAAAATTACATCCCAAATTTCTTACATCCACATGTATATGAGGGACAGACTGTGCACCATCGACAAGTAACAAAGCATTCTTCTTCTTACAAATCGCGGAAATCTCTTCTATTGGAGTTATCGTTCCTAAAACATTTGAGATATACGTTACCGCAACCAATCTCGTTTTATCGTCTATCATTTCTTCAAAATCTGATACATTAAATTTTCCATTTTTATCTGGCTTTACAATATCCAACGCAACTCCAAAACTTTTTAATCTCAACCAGGGAAGAAAATTAGAATGGTGCTCGAGCAGGGTTGTCACCACTTTATCTCCTTTTTTCCATCTCAATCCACTGGCAACCGTGTTTATCGCTTCAGTCGTGTTCTTCGTGAATATGACCTCTTCTTCATTCGCGCTGATAAAATCTGCAACTTTTCTGCGCGCATCCTTATATTTCTGCGATGCAATCTGGGATAATCGATGAACGCCTCGTCCCACGTTTGCGTTATATTCTCTATAGTATTTTAAAACTGCATTTAGAACAGGCTCTGGTGTCAAACTTGTAGACGCACTATCCATATAAATTATGTCTTTTAGAATTGGGAAATCTGTCTTTATTTCAGCAAAATTCATGTAGAGATTCCTCCAATTAGATATTTTTTAAATTCTTCTTTAATCGGCTCAATAAAAAGATTTTTTTTCCATCTTTCTCTGCAACCTATCCTAACTTCCGCTTTTCCTTTATAATTACTGTATCTAACACAAACCGATGCAGCCATTTTAATATCTCTTTTATCACAGCTATCCTTTAGAAGGGTTATCGGGCTTCCAAAGCCTACTACTTCCATCAACAAATCTTTTTCTTCAGCAAATCTGGATATTATCGAATTTTCCTCTTCATTTCTACCAACTATTACCCTGACACCACTTGGTAACCTAAAATGTCTCCCATATCTTAAAAGGATCATATCTCCTACACTATCTTCATTATGCTCAAATGCCTCTCTCACCTTTCTCGCAAATTGCAAGTCAGTTAGTCTACAACCACCGGCCGGGCATTGATAATCTTTTATGTTAAGTTCCTCTGCTAACTTCATCTGCGGCTTTCGCCAGCGTCCTCTTATCCCAAACAATTTCTCCCTATCTATCAATCCTTCTTTCTCTGGAATCGTTGGCTCCAAGAATTGAGCGGAGAGTGGTCTCAGTATCAAACCTTCCAGACCAGCTTCTTTCTCTATGAGAGCCATCGCCTCCCTCCGTTGGGACATTGGGCGCTGACCCAATACTTCTCCCGTGAATAAAAAAGATGCATTCATTTCTTCCATATATTCCTTTGCTTTCTTCAACATGAATATCCTGCAATCTATGCAGGGGTTTATATTCTTTCCATATCCATACTTTGGATTTTTTACCATCTTTATATAATCTTCTTTCACGGCGATTACTTTTATCTTAATTACAAACTCTTTTGCTATACGACTTGCTTCATGCCTACAACCCTTTTTGGTGCACGTACAAAAAGGAGTGATAAAATTCAAGGCTGTTACTTCAATGCCTTGATTCATCATTAACTTTACTGCTAATGTGCTGTCCAGCCCGCCTGATAACAAACCTATCGCCTTTGTCATATTTGTCATAATATCTCGTCCATACTCCCTGATCTGTATCCTTCCAAATCCAAGGTAATGTATTTGAAACCGACTTCTTTTAATCTTCTTACTATTTCTTTTCTAAAATTAATAGCCTTTTCTATTTCCTCTTTTTCTACTTCTATCCTCGCAACATCTTTATGACACCTTACTCTTACCTGCCTGAATCCTAAAAATAGAATAAATGATTCTGCTTCCTCGATTCTTTTCAATTTTTCGATAGTTATTGCTTCGCCATAGGGAATTCTGGATGACAGACAAGTTGTGGAAGGCAAATTGTAGTTTGATAATCCTAAAAACTTTGCCATTGCTTTGATATCTGACTTTTTAATTCTTGCCTCAACTAAAGGATGGATGATATTTTCTTCATCCAATGCCTTTATACCTGGCCTATGTTCATCAAAATCAGATAGATTTACGCCATCCGCGATATATTTTATTCTAATTTCATTTGCTATCTTTTTTAAAACTATAGCCTCCTCTTTCTTGCAATAGTAACATCTATTCTCAGGGTTCTTTATGAATTCATCGTTACCAAGTTCTGATGATTCTATAATCTCATGAGTAATACCAATTTCTTTTGCAATTATTTTTGCACTTTCTAATTCCCTTTTAGAAAAAGTATCTGAAGTCAAGGTTACTGCCAGTGCTTTTTTAGCTAATACCTCATATGCAATCTTTGCAACTAAAGAACTATCTACCCCTCCTGAAAATGCAATCATTAAACTATCCTTCTCTTTTATAATCTCTTTTAAATGTTCAAGTTTTTCTTTCATTGTTATATCCATTTTTCTATCACTCCACCACCAACTACTATATCTCCATCATAAAAAACTATCGCTTGCCCTGGAGTAATTGCCATTTGTGGTTCTCTAAATTTTACATAAATTTTTTCTTTATCCCAAGGAATTACTTCTACCTCAGCTTCCTTATGGCGGTATCTTATCTTTGCTTTTACTTTAATAGATTTCTCAAATTTCTTTATAGCTATCCAATTTAAATTAGAAGCTATAAGTTTGTCTCCCAGCAAATCTTCTTTTGTGCCTACCACAATGGCATTCCTTTCTGGGTCGATGGCAGTTACATATAACCGCTCCCCGTTTGATATTCCCAAACCTTTGCGTTGACCTATAGTGTAAAATGGAATTCCTTTATGTCTACCTAAAACCTTACCTTGCTTATTAAGAATAGGTCCAGATCGTTTTACTTTATTAAAGAGAAAGGAATAACCACCAGTGATAAAATCCTGACTCTCTGGCTTATCATTAATGCCAAGCTCCGAATCTCGTGCTATTTTTTTTACTTCTTCTTTAGTATAATCCCCAATGGGGAATAGAGTATGTCCAAGCTGCCCCTGCGATAGAGAGTAGAGGAAGTAAGACTGATCTTTTTTTAAGTCTTTGCCTTTTTTGAGAAGATACCGATGTTGTACCTTATCATATTCTAAGCGACTATAATGACCAGTAGCAAAATAATCAAACTCAATCCCACTGTCATAGATTTTTTTAACCATAGCGCCAAATTTTACCCGCTGGTTACACCTAATGCAGGGGTTGGGAGTCCTTCCGGAGAGGTACTCGTGAGAAGAGTAATCCAAAACATCAGTTTTGTATTCCTGTTTCAAGTCAACTATGTGAAAGGGTATTCCCAATATCTCCGCTACTTTTTGAGCATCTTTAATATCTTCTTCCTCGCCAGGACCATAACAAGCGTGGTGAGCACCTTCTTTGGAAATAATCCCTCCATCCCATATTTTCATAGTCACCCCTATAACCTCGTAACCTTCTTCTTTAAGTAAAGCAGCAGCAACAGATGAATCAACTCCGCCACTCATTCCTACAATAACTTTTTCTTTAGACATATTTCAACATCGCCGTTAATGCTTTTTGAGCAGATTTAATTATTTCTCCTGCCAGTTCGATAGGATAACGTTCCTCCTTTAGTGACAAATATACATCATTTAGTGTAGTTAGCTTCATATTTCGGCACATCTTCGCTGTACCTGCAGTATAAAACTCCTTCCCCGGATTTTCCTTTTTTAATCGG
>PFIP01000073.1 GCA_002782675.1 Candidatus Infernicultor aquiphilus | reverse complement strand
AGGACATACTTTTTAGGAGATAATTGACCAATTTGCCAATTCTCCGATTAACCAATTAGTCAATTCACCAATTGACCAATTAGTCAATTCACCAATTGACCAATTAATCAATTTACCAATTGACCAATTCACCAATTAACCAAAAAATTCGTAGGACAGGTGTCTCGCCTGTCTATTAGTCGTTAGTCATTGCGAGCTTTGATTTATCGAAGCGTGGCAATCTCTTTATTCAACTAAAAAATTAAAGCAAAAAGCGAAAAATTATAATTTAAAATTTAAAACTTTTTCTCTTGTATATCGTATAATATATTGAGTATTACGATTATTAGAGTACAGGATATGTAGAAGTCGGATTTATCCAACAAAAGACGCAATATGCAATACTATATAAAAAATTTAAGGAGGAGAATAAAATAATGCAAGTAGTAGAAAAAAGAGTAGGAAAGAAAATAGTTTTTATTTTTTTGTTTACGGTGATAATCTTTTTATTTTTAGGTTTTCAAAATATTAAAGCTGCCAACGCAAAGGTAGGTTTAATTAATTTATCGGGAATTATATCCATTCATCCTTATACCGAAAAGATTAATCAACTCAGGTTGACTTTGGGAGAAGAGCTTAAAAAACGTCAGGAAGAACTAAATAAACAGGGTAAGGGTCTTGATGAAATTGAACTTAAAAAATTAGAGGATAAATTTAATAAGGAATGGGAACCAACTAAACAAAAGATTCTTACTGAGATGAACTCGTACCAGGCTTCTCGTTATTCAGATATTATTGAAGCAATTAAAGTAATAGGAGATAAAGGTAAATATGATTTAATCTTAAATAGTGAGATAAAAGTTCCCACCGGAAACGATATTTTAAATTATCCCATTGTACTTTATGGAGGAGAAGATATTACTCAGGATGTAATAGCAGAAATTAATAGAAAATTAGCCGAAGAAAATAAAGAAAAAGATACCACCAAATGAAACAAAAATTATCCATCGGAGAAATTTTAAATCTTTTACCTCATCGTTACCCTTTTTTATTGGTAGATAAAATATTAGAACTGGAAGAAAATAAAATCGTCGGGGTAAAGAATGTTACCATAAACGAACCCTTTTTTCAGGGACACTTTCCAGGACATCCGATTATGCCTGGTGTACTTATAATTGAAGCTATGGCTCAGACTGGTGGAGTTTTGATCTTCTCTAAAGAAGAAAATAAGGGTAAGATTCCCTTATTTGCCGCTATCGATAAGGCTAGATTTAAAAAACCAGTTTATCCCGGAGATCAATTAATAATTAAAGTAGAAATTTTGAAGATGTTAAGAGGAGTTGCTAAAGCCAAAGCAGAAGCCTATGTAGATGGTAATCTGGTAGCGAAAGCTGAATTGATGTTTACTGCGGTAAATATTAGTCGCTAGTGAATAGTCGTTAGTGGATAAAGTGATGAGTGATGAGTAATAAGTAATGAGTAATGGGATGCAAGTAGGGGCGTATTGCATACGCCCCTAAAGATTGATATAAAACCGTAGGACAGGCGTCAGGAACCAGAATTCAGGAGTCAGGAGACGAGTGTAGTGTAGGGGCAGACCTTGTGTCTGCCCGTAGGACAGGCGTCTCGCCTGTCTATTGTGTGAGGTAGGGGCTTGATTTATCAAGCCCGCAAAACTCGGGTTGAATAAATTCAACCCCTACATTAAAAACAATACTTTATACAAATCACTAACGACTAATTAAAGGAGAATTTTGTGCAAGGAATAAGGGCAGAGAAGTTAATAAAGATTTATCGTAAAAGACGAGTAGTAGACGAAGTGAGCCTGGATATTAATCAAGGAGAGGTGGTAGGTCTTTTAGGGCCAAATGGTGCCGGAAAGACTACCACCTTTTATATCGTAGTGGGTCTAATAAATCCAGACAAAGGAAAAGTATCTTTTAATGGTAAAGAAATTACCAAAATGCCTATGTATCAAAGATCTCGAATGGGATTAGGATATTTAGCTCAAGAACCTTCGATTTTTCGTAAACTTACTGTAGAAGAAAATATATTATTAATTTTAGAGTCTTTAGGGTTTAAAAGAGATAAACAGAGAGAAAGGTGTTATTCTTTATTAGATGAGTTAGAGATAGCTCATTTAGCTGATTACAAAGGATATATGCTTTCCGGAGGTGAGAGACGTCGGGTAGAAATAGCTCGGACTTTAGCTAGTTCACCTTCTTTTATGTTACTTGATGAACCTTTTACCGGAGTAGATCCTATTGCAGTTTATGATATCCAGGAAATAATAAGATATCTTAAAGAAAAAGGATTGGGAATATTAGTTACTGATCATAATGTAAGGGAAACTCTGAAAATTACTGATAGAGCTTATATTATGCATAATGGGAAAATATTGACTTCAGGAACCCCCCAGCAGGTAGCTAATTGTGAAATAACCCGAAAAATCTATCTGGGGGAGAGATTTAATCTGTAAACTAGTATATAATGAAAAACGAAAAGCGTAAAACGCAAAGCCATAACTCAAAATTTAAAAATTTATAGAAAAAGTTTTGAGCTTTGAATTATGGCTTTTCGCTTTTCTGCCTGTGCGTTGCACGCAGACAGGTAGCTTTAATAATTGTAGGGGGGTATTGCATACGCCCTCATATACTAATCGGAGAATTGGTTAATTGGCCAATTGGTAGATTGGAGAATTAAAAGGCATGTACAGTTTTATTTTAATTTCCACTCTTATTATATTAAGTGGATTGATTGCTTTTGTCGGTGATTGGATGGGTATAAGGGTAGGTAAAAAAAGAATAACTATCTTTGGACTACGCCCACACTATACTGCGATATTTATTACTATAATTGCTGGAATCCTAATTGCCGCCATTACCATCACTATACTGGCTATATCTTCCAATGATGTTAGAACTGCCCTATTCGGTATAGAAGAGTTAAAGGGAAGGCTTTCCTATTTATCTCGGGAAGTAGATACCAGAAACATACAACTAACTTCTATGCAAAAAAATTTGGATGAAAAAACTACTCAATTACAAGAAATGGAAGAAAAATATCAGAAATTATCTCAAGATATAAAAGATAAAACCAGTCAATTGGAAGAATTATTGATTGCCAGAGAAAGACTGATAGAAGAAAAAGACAAGTTAAGCAAAGAAGTTGAAGAATTAAATGCTACTGTGAAAGCCTTATATTCCGGGATAACCTGGATTAGGGAAGGAGAAGTTATTTTTGAAGCTGATGAGCAAATTGCCCTAACTATTGTTCAAAGTGGAAAGACTATTGAGGAGATAAGAGAAGAATTAATCAGGTTTTTAAATGAAGCCTCCGATAAGGCATTAACTCTAGGAGCTAAAAAAGATGAACGAAGTAGTCAGGTATTTATTATTGCCCAAGAAGAATTCGAAGATATAGTACAGAAGATACATAATAGCGATAAAGAGATGATAGTACGACTTTTATCCTCCATAAATGTAATCAAAGGAGAGCCGATAGTAGCACATTTCTCCCTTTTAGAGAATAAACTGGTCTTTAAAATAAATGAAGAAATTATTTCGGAAGAAATTGAAAGTTCAGAAATTCCTGGTGAAGTAGAAAAAATACTTTTATCTCTTTTAAGAAAGGTAAATATTTTAGCCGTAAAAGGAGGAATAATTCCTAATCCCAAGTCCAGTTTTGTAGGAAGTATATCTGCAGTTAATCTATATGATACAGTTAAGACTATTGTAGAATCTGGTACCATGATGAAAGTCTCAGTAATTTCAATTTACGATAC
This sequence comes from Candidatus Infernicultor aquiphilus, assembly GCA_002782675.1. Taxonomy (GTDB): domain Bacteria; phylum Atribacterota; class Phoenicimicrobiia; order Phoenicimicrobiales; family Phoenicimicrobiaceae; genus Infernicultor; species Infernicultor aquiphilus. The sequence continues at coordinate 843 of PFIP01000073.1, read as the reverse complement.
CTGGAGTGTGGGTCCTTTAAGAGTAAGGATGGAAGTGAAGCGAAGCGAAGCGAAGTGAAGCCTATTTCTTAGAACCAGTTCCTCCCCTTTAAAGTAAAAGTTATTTCAGCAATATTAATTTTTTTTCTAAAATTTTCAAAATTTCCCTTGACATTATAATACAGTAGCAATTATAATAAAACCAATAGAAATAAATAGTTATTAAATGCTAATATATTAGGCATTGTTTTTAATTGATACCTACTAAAATATAGATTTGAAAAGTGAAGGGGAAAATTTTAAAATTTTTTAAAATATTTTTCTAAAAAAGAAGGATTTTTAAATCTAGGTGTAGTATATAGGTAATATAATATAAAAATGGTAAAGTAATTTATAGCTATATCATCTGAGATTAATTAAAGTAGGAAGAAAGGAGGTGAAAAAATTCTTGAGTCTGCTTTAATTTAGATAAAGATGATATAAAAAACCAGTTAGTAATCTAAAAGAGAAGATGTTAATGAGGGAACGAAGGATACTCAACTAATAAATTCTCCTTAAGATGGGACTGACTGGTAATATATAAAAATCAAGGAGAAAAATAATGAAAAAATTAGCATTAGTATTAGTATTAGTTTTTGTTTTCGCTCTTCCTGTATTCGCTAATCCTTTTGTAGATGTTCCTCTAAATCATTGGGCTTATGATTCAGTACAGAGTTTAGCGGCAAAAGGTGTCATCGTTGGTTATCCTGACGGTACTTTTGGTGGCGGAAAAACTATGACTCGTTATGAATTTGCCGAAGCAGTAGCTAAAGCTTTAGCTTATGTAGAAGCTAAAGGTTATGCTTCTGCTGATGATGTAGCAGT
>PFIP01000016.1 GCA_002782675.1 Candidatus Infernicultor aquiphilus | reverse complement strand
TTGAAGACATCAAAAAGATGACTGATCTAGTGATTGAGAAATCTTTTAAGTTACCTAATTTAAACTGCGGTGCTTGTGGGCATCAGGACTGTTATGGATTAGCTCAAGAAATTGTTAAGGGAAATAGAACCATAGATGATTGTCCTTCTTTAGAACCTTCAACTTTAGTGAAGGTAAATGGAAAGATAATCTCTATGAATCCTTTTATAGCTAAAATAGTAAAAAATACTATTATTGGGCTTCTCTCTACCCTAAAAGGTTTTACCAAAGGGGATATAGAGATAAAAATAAAACAAAAATAAAAATAGTATATAGTATCGAGTATATAGTATCTCGCAAAGAAGAAGTCAGAAGTCAGAAGCCAGAAGCCAGAAGACAGAAGAAAGAAGAAAGAAGAAAAGATAGATTCCTGCTTCCGCAGGAATGACAGGGATTTGCAGGAATGACAGGGATTTGATTTATCAAACTCGTAATAAGTGTTTAATTAAAAATTAATATTAAATTAGTAAAACAGAGTATTTTATGCTATACGTTACCCGTTAAACGTTATAAATAAATAATTATTTTATGGAGGTGAATCTTTATTGTCGGTAGTTTTGACTAAACCAAAAGCAAATAATAAAGAAAAGGTTAAAGAAGAAAAAATATATGATGTAATTATAATTGGAGGAGGCGCTGCTGGTTTAACTGCAGGGATTTATCTTGCTCGAGCTCGAATGGATACTTTATTAATTGAAAAGATGAGTCCAGGTGGGCAAGCAATTCTTACTGAGATTATTGAAAATTATCCCGGCTTCCCTCACGGTATAGCAGGGCCAGAATTGATGCAAAAGATAGAAGAACAAGCTGTGCGATTCGGTCTAAAGATAGAATACGGTGAAGTGCTAAAAGTAGAAATAAAAGAAGAAAAGCAAGATAAGATAAAAATAGTAAAAACTGATCATCAAGAATATAAGACTCTGGCAATTATTCTTGCTTCTGGAGCAGAAGCCAGAAAATTAGGAGTACCAGGAGAAGAAAAGTTAATCGGAAGAGGAATTTCTTATTGTGCTACCTGTGATGCTCCTTTTTTTCAAAACCAGAAGGTGGTAGTGGTTGGAGGAGGAGATACTGCCATTGAAGAGTCTTTATATTTAAGCAAATTTGCCCGAGAGATAACCATCATCCATCGCCGAGATAGATTGAGAGCAACCAAGATATTACAGGAAAGAATTTTTTCTAATAAGAAGATAAATATTGCCTGGGATTCAATAGTGGTAAAAATATTGGGTCAGGAAAAAGTAGAAGGTGTGTTAATTAAAAATATTAAAACCGGACAGGAAAGAGGAATTTCCAGTCAGGGTGTTTTTATGTTTGTAGGGTATTTACCCAATACTAAATTTTTAGAAGGGATAATAAAATTAGATGATAGAGGTTATATTGTAACTGATGATAATATGATGAGTTCACATGAAGGCATCTATGCCTGTGGAGATGTGCGAAAAAAAATCTTAAGACAGGTGGTTACTGCCTGTGGAGAAGGAGCTACCGCGGCCTTTGCCGCTGAAAAGTATATCGAAGAGTTAAAAGGAGTTTCTTATAAATAAGAGAGAAGAAAGGATAAAATAGAAGAATGGAATTAGGATTATCCTCATTTTTATTTGAAGATTGTAAATTAGAATCAAAATTACCTCTGCTTAAAGAAGCAGGAATAAAATATATTGAAGTAAAACCAAAAGAAAGACACTTTGATTTTCAAGATCCAAAATATCTCGATGGAATGGCGAAAGAGTTTAAAAAGTATGGAATAAAAGCGAAATCAATGCATATGCCGACCAATAGTGTAGATATTTCCTTAATTGAGGAATATGATCGAGTATGGTCTGTCCGAGAAGTAGAAAAAGCAGTTCTTGCCCTACTAAGATTGGAAGGAGAAATAATAGTAATTCATCCTGGAAGTAAGATAGAAGATGAAAAAATGAGGAAGAAACGTCGAGAAAAGAGTGAGCAAAGCTTAGAGGAGATATTAGAGTTTTGTGAACACTGGGGAATTAAGATTGCCCTGGAAAATACTTTGCCCGGTAAAACTGGTGATAGTATACTTGAGATTTTAGAGATAGTAAAGAAGTTTAATTCTAAAAATTTAGGAGTTTGTTTAGATACCGGTCATTGTCATATAACTTCATCTCTTTATGGGCATAATGATGTACCTGCGTGCCTTAATGATATAAATAGTTATTTATATCATTTACATATCCACGATAATTTCGGAAAAAGCGATGACCATTATTTACCCTTTGAGGGAAGTATAGATTGGGAAAGATTTGTAAAGAACTTAAAAGAGATTGATTATAAAGGAGTATTTATGTTTGAATTAAGAAATACAGGAAATACTGCAGAAATGCTCCAAAAAGTTAAAGATATATATCTAAAATTATATCGATGGGATAAAAATGACTGAAAAAAAAGGGAATCTTTATTGGTTACGAAGAACATTACCTGACCAAAGGGTTTTAGATCGAATGGATGCATTATTAGAAGGTCTAAATTTACATACAGTTTGTGATAGTGCCTTATGCCCTAATCGAGGTGAGTGTTTTAAAAGCGGGACTGCTACCTTTATGATATTGGGGGATATTTGTACACGTAATTGTAGATTTTGCGCCGTAAAAAAAGGAAAACCTCTCCCCTTAGATCCAGAAGAACCTTATCATATTGCCCAAGCTGCCAAACATTTACAGCTTAAACATATTGTAGTTACTTCCGTAACTAGAGATGACCTCCCGGATGGTGGGGCGGAACACTTTGCGGAGACTATTATAGAAATTAAGAAACAACTCCCTAAAAGCACAATAGAGGTATTAGTACCTGATTTTAAAGGTTCCTGGGAGGCTCTTCAAAGAGTAATAGATGCTCAACCAGAAGTTATAAATCATAATATCGAAACAGTTAATCGTTTATATAGACTAGTTAGACCCAAGGCTATTTATAAACGTTCTTTGGAATTATTAAGACAGGTTAAAATTCGAGATAAGAATATTATTTCTAAATCAGGGATTATGGTAGGTCTAGGAGAAGAGGAGGAAGAGATTATCCAGGTGATGAAAGATTTAAGGGAGGTGGATGGTGATATTTTAACTATAGGTCAGTATTTAAGGCCTTCTCCTCTTCATTTAAGGGTACAGAATTATATTCATCCAGATAAGTTTGAAGAATATCAGAAGATAGGAATGTCTTTAGGCTTTAAATACGTGGCTTCTGCTCCTTTAGTACGCAGTTCCTATCATGCGGGGGAAATTTTAAAAGACATATTAATTAAATATAAAAATTTATAGTTAATTTCTTTGATATATTTAAGTATATCTGATAAAATTAAAATCAATAATTAAATAAAGAATTGATTTATTATAAAAAATTTAAAAAGACAAAATATTCAAGGGTAATATTTACACCTCTTGCTTGATGAGAAGAAAAAGGTTGAGATATAAATAAAAGGGATTTCAAGGGGAAAGGATTTCCCCTTGAATATCTTGTAAAAATTGATCAAGAATAAGGAGGACAGCTTTTCATGACCAAGTATGACATAAATAAGGTAAGAAATATTGCTTTGGTAGGACACGGTGATTCTGGTAAAACTTCACTTGTTGAGGCTATGCTTTATGACTCAGGAATGATTAACAGATTAGGAAATATCGGGCAAGGTAATACTACTACTGATTATGATCCTAGAGAAATAAAAAAGGGAATAACTATCAATTCATCTTTGGCTTATTTAAATTGGAAAGATTTATTAATAAATATTATAGATACCCCCGGTTACCTTGACTTTATTACCGATACCCAATCAAGTCTTAGAATTATAGATAATGCCATAGTAGTAATATGTGGAGTATCAGGAGTAGAAGTACAGACTGAGAAAGTATGGGATTTTGCCAACAAATATAAACTTCCCCGAGTAATTTTTATTAATAAAATGGAGCGGGAAAGAGCAGATTTTTATCGAATAAAAGATATGATTAACAAAGTTTTTGGATCATCCGTCATTTCAGTACAGTTGCCTATTGGTCAGGAAGAGAACTTCAAAGGCATAGTTGATTTAATAAAGATGAAAGCCATTATTTATAAAAAATCAGGAGAGGGCAAGCCAATCTTTGAAGAACAAGAAATTTCACCAGATATTAAAGAACAGGCAGAATCTTATCGTAAAGAATTAATAGAAGCAGTAGTAGAATTTGATGATGAGCTTTTAATGAAATATTTAAATGGAGAGACTTTAACTAATGAGGAGATTAATTCTTGTTTAAAACAGAGAATAAAAGAAAGAAAAATTATTCCCATTCTTTGTGGTTCAGCTACTATGAATTTAGGAATAGAGCTTCTGATTGATTTTATAGCTGAATATCTTCCTTCCCCATTGGATATGCCTCCGATTGCCGCCAAGAATATAAAAACTTCTTCTGAAGAAATGATAAAAAATTCTCTTGATTCCCCCTTTTCTGCTTTTGTTTTTAAGACTGTAGCAGATCCTTATGTAGGGAATTTAACTTATTTTAGAGTATATTCAGGAAAATTAAATGAAGATTCGAATGTTTACAATTCTTCAAAAGGTGAAGATAGTAAAGTAGGGAAAATTTATAAAATGCAGGGCAAGAATCAACAGTTTATTTCTGAAATTTGTGCAGGAGATATAGCTGCTGTAGCAAAACTTAAAAATACTACTACTGGTGATACTCTCTGCGCAAAAGATTATCCTGTATTATTTGAAAAAATAGTATATCCTGAACCGATAATGTCACTGGCAATTTATCCTAAAACTAAAGGAGATGAGGATAAATTAAGTATTGCAATAAGTCGGATCATTGATGAGGACCCCACAGTTAAAGTTTATAGAGACGAAAATACCGGGGAAACTATAATGACTGGTATGGGGGAATCCCATCTGGAAGTAATAATTGACACTATGGAAAGTAAGTTTGGAGTAGAAGTTGAGAAAAGTACTCCTAAGGTAGGCTATAAAGAGACTATTCGAAAAAAAGTTCAGGTAGAAGGAAAATACAAAAAACAATCTGGTGGTAGAGGTCAATATGGACATTGTTGGTTAGAGCTTGAACCTAAAGGTAGGGGAGAAGGTTTTGAGTTTGCAGACAAAATAGTTGGTGGAGTAATTCCACGTCAATATCGTTCTGCAGTGGAAAAAGGAGTGATTGAAGCAATGGAAAAAGGAGTGCTGGCAGGATATCCTACCGTAGATATGAAGGCTGCAGTTTATGATGGCAGCTATCATCCAGTGGATTCTTCAGAAATGGCTTTTAAGGTAGCAGGTTCAATGGCTTTTAAAAAAGGAGCAGCACAAGCTAACCCTATATTATTAGAACCCATTATGGATATTGAAGTAATAGTGCCCAAAGAATATATGGGAGATATAATTGGTGATTTAAATAGTAAAAGAGGAAAGATAATGGGTATGGAAGAATCATCAACCGAAAAACAGGTTATTAAAGCTAAGATTCCTCAGGCGGAAATATTCAAGTATGCTATTGACTTAAGATCAATTACTCAGGGGAGAGGAACTTTTACGGTGAAATTTTCCCATTATGAAGAGGTTCCAGCTAATATTGTACAGGAAATAATTGCTAAAGCCAAAAAAGAAGAGGAAGATAAAAAATAATTTCTTAAAAAAATTTAAAAAATATTTTTAAAAAAGAAGGATTTTTAAATTAGATATAGAATATATTATATAAAGATAAAATTATTTATCGGTTTATACTAAAAAAATATTATAAAAAAAGGGGAGGTGTAATAATATGGCAGATTTAGCTTGGTATTGGTGGGCAGCAATTATTGGAGCGATAGCATATTTGATATGGTATTTTGCAGGAGCATAGAATAAAATATAAATTAAAATTAAATTACTACTAAAAATTATAAGAAACGTTTCTATAGGTGCAGGGTGATACAAATTGTCCTGCACTTTATTTATTAAAAAAGAGGAAATTATATTTTTTTTAGACATTGTCGTATAAAATAATAAATATTATTACCCCAATAAATAAAGTGATTAATTTGAAATTTCAGAAAAATAAAAAATACATTTTATCAATTTTACTTTTAATCCGGAGTATGGGAAAAGAGAAGCCGAATTGAATATCGAAATCAGGGGAGGTTTTATAGATATTGAAGTAGTTCCTTTACTATTACTATAATCATAATTAATAAGTAATTCAAAATGTTGACTTTTATGTTTTTATAAATTATACTTAAAACGGACTGAATTAGAAAAAGACAGAAAACTCACCTTCAAGTTTTGTAAGCGAAAATTAGATTAAAAAACTTGATTTAAGATTTAAGTGTAGTTTACAACGTTTAGCAAGCGTTAATTGTTTAATAAGAGTAGATTATATGGGGCTGTAGCGCAGTTGGGAGCGCGCCTCCTTGGCGTGGAGGAGGTCGCGGGTTCGATCCCCGCCAGCTCCACCAAATTATAATATCTACTAAAAAAGGGTGGTACCACGGGAAATCTCGTCCCTAGTAATTTGATTAATTGCTTGAGGCGGGATTTTTATTTTTAAGGAGGAATATTCAAAAATGGAAGATAAATATAATTTTATCGAAGTTGAAGAAAAATGGCAGGAATATTGGAAGAAAAATAATTTTTTTAAATCTTATCTAGATTCTAAAAAACAAAAATATTATGTTTTAGAAATGTTTCCTTATCCTTCAGGAGAACCTCATATGGGGCACGTAAAAAATTATGTTATTGGTGATGTAGTAGCTAGATATAAACATTCTCAAGGATATAATATTTTACACCCTATGGGTTGGGATGCTTTTGGTTTACCCGCGGAGAATGCGGCTATTCAACATAAAATTCACCCTTCAATTTGGACTAAAAATAATATTCAAAAAATGAAAAATACCCTCATAAAGATGGGTATTAGTTATGATTGGGATAGAGAAATATCAACCTGTAAACCAGATTACTATAAATGGACCCAGTGGATATTTTTACAGTTATATAAAAATGGATTAGCTTACAAGAAGAAAGGAGTAGTAAACTGGTGCCCTTCTTGCTCTACCGTATTAGCTAATGAACAAGTAGTAGAGGGAAAATGTGAAAGATGTGGGGCTGAAGTTACCAAAAAAGAGTTACCTCAATGGTTTTTCAAGATTACGGAATATGCTCAGAGCTTGCTTGATGATATGGAATGTTTAGAAGAATGGCCCGAGAGAGTGTTGACTATGCAGAAAAATTGGATAGGTAGAAGTGAAGGAGCCAGGATTGAATTTCCCATAAAAGGAGGAAATAAAACGATACCAATTTTTACCACTCGACCAGATACCCTCTATGGAGCAACTTATTTTCTGTTAGCCCCCGAACATCCTTTGGTAGAAGAGATAATAATAGACTCACCTTATAAAGATGAAGTTCAAAGTTTTATTAAAGAAGTAAGTAAAGAAAGTACGATAGAAAGAATATCAACTACTTTAGAAAAAAGAGGATGTTTTACTGGTAAATATGTAGTAAATCCTATAAATAGTGAAGAAATTCCTATTTGGGTTGCAAATTATGTATTAATGGAGTATGGAACCGGTGCTGTAATGGCAGTCCCGGCTCATGATCAAAGGGATTTTGAATTTGCTAAAAAATACAACCTTCCTATAAGGATAGTTATTCAGCCAAAAGACCAAGAAGTTTTCTTTAACACCTTGGAGGCTGCCTTTGATGAAGAGGGCATCATGGTTAATTCTGGTCAATTTAACGGTTTACCCAGTGCTAAGGCATTAGAAAATATAATTGACCATTTGATTAAAAAGGGTTATGGAAAGAAAGAAGTCAATTATAGGTTAAGGGATTGGCTTATTTCTCGGCAGCGTTATTGGGGAGCACCGATACCCATAATTTATTGTCCTGATTGTGGAATGGTCCCTGTCCCCGAAGAAGACTTACCCGTTTTACTCCCAGAAAATGTTGATTTTAGACCAACTGGAATGTCTCCCTTAGAAAGGAGCAAAGAATTTGTAAATACGATTTGTCCTAAATGTGGCAAAAAAGCCAAGAGAGAAACAGATACTATGGATACTTTTGTCTGTTCTTCTTGGTATTACCTTAGATATTGTTCTCCTCAGTGTGATACTGCTCCTTTTAATACTCAGGAATTAAAATATTGGATGCCGGTAGATCAATATATCGGTGGGGTAGAGCATGCAATATTACATCTATTATATTCTCGGTTTTTTACTAAAGCTTTATATGATCTGAAATATGTTAATTTTAAAGAACCGTTTAAAAGACTCTTTACCCAGGGAATGGTTTGCAAAGATGGTGCAGCAATGTCTAAATCCAAAGGTAATGTGGTTACTCCAGGAGAAATATTTTCTAAATTTGGTATTGATGCTACCAGGGTAATGATACTATTTGCTAGTCCTCCAGAAGTAGATATGGAATGGACTGATAAAGGAATGGAAGGGGCATCTCGATTTTTGAATCGGGTTTGGCGCTTAATTTATAATAATTTAGATTATTTTAAAAAGGTGAGAAGCAAGGAAGAAGTTTTCTTGGAAGATATAAGTGATGAAGCTAAAAAAATAAGACAAAAAACTCATCAAACCATTAAAAAGGTTACTGAAGATATAGAAGAAAGATTTCATTTCAATACTGCCATTAGTGCAATCATGGAGTTAACCAATGAGGTATATAAGTTTCAGCTGGAAGAAAAAGGTGGCAAAGAAGGAGATGTTTTTGTTTTAAGAAAGGCATTAGAAATAATAATTAGGCTTTTGGGTCCGATCGCTCCTCATTTTTCAGAAGAGCTATGGCAAGAGATGGGAAATAAAGAAAGTATTTATATGCAGCCTTGGCCCAAGTATGATGATATATTATTAGAGGAAGAGGAGAAAATAATTGTAGTTCAGGTAAATGGAAAATTAAGAGGAAAATTAACAGTTTCTGCATCTTATAATGATGAAAGGATAGAAAGGGAAGCACTCTCCATACCAAAAATTCAAGAAAAAATTGAAGGTAAAAAGATTATCAAGATTATCGCTGTTTCTGGGAAATTGGTAAATATTGTGGTAAAATAATAAACAAATATTAAAATAAATTGAATTCAGAATCCAGAATCCAGGAGCCAGAATAGGACCGTATTTTGTAAAGTGGATATTATATCACCTATATTCTGAATTCTGACTACTGACTCCTGAATTCTTAAATATTATAAAAAATTTTAAATTAAATAAAAAGGGAGGAAACATTATGGCTACTTTTAGTGACTTAAATAATTTTGTTGGTATTGGCAGGTTGACTCGAGATCCAGAATTGAGATATACACCGGCCGGGAAGGGGGTATGTAAATTTGGTATTGCTATAAATAGAACTTATAGAAATCAGGAAGGAAATAATGTAGATGAAGTTCTCTTTATAAATGTGACAACCTGGGGTAAACAGGCAGAAAATTGTTCCCAGTTTTTAAAAAAAGGCAGAAGAGTAGCTATAAATGGCGAACTAAGATCTAATAATTGGCAGGACAAAGAGGGGAATAAAAGAGTGTCTTTTGAGATTAATGCCAGAACGGTGCAGTTTTTAGATTTAATAAAAGATACCGGTATGGCCAAAGAAAGTTATCCTGCAGATAGTGAAGAGGGTATTCCCGAGGAAGTAGTGAACGAAGATGCTCCAGTAGCTCCAGTATCAGAAAACGATATTCCGTTTTAAATAAAATAGTATATAGTATGTAGTATATAGTATATAGTGAAGAAGAGAAAAGACAGAAGATAAGAGTCAGAAGAAATAGATTTTGCAATGTTCCTAAATATTATGCCAATATTATTATAGACAAAGAAAAAAAGAGATGTTATAATATCACTTACCAAGTAAAAGATAAGTGGGCGGGTAGCTCAGTTGGGAGAGCACTGGTTTTACACGCCAGGGGTCACAGGTTCAATCCCTGTTCCGCCTACCAATTTTTAATATAAATATAACGGGGTCGTAGTGCAGCTTGGTTTAACACGCCTGCCTGTCACGCAGGAGATCGCGAGTTCAAATCTCGTCGACCCCGCCATTTTTATTATATTTAAGGCGATTTAAAAACGCCGAGATAGCTCAGTTGGTAGAGCAGTGGACTGAAAATCCACGTGTGCCCAGTTCGATTCTGGGTCTCGGCACCATTTTTTTGTTTTTGCGGAAATAGCTCAGCGGTAGAGCATCGCCTTGCCAAGGCGAGGGTCGCGGGTTCAAATCCCGTTTTCCGCTCCATTTTATAAAAATTAATGAGGCGGCATCGCCAAGTGGGAAGGCAAAGGACTGCAAATCCTTCATCCTCGGTTCAAATCCGAGTGCCGCCTCCATTTAGCTTTTTATTCAGAAAGATTATTAATTGCCCTAAGTGGGCGGTTAGTTCAGAGGAAGAACGCTTGCTTGACACGCAAGAGGTCACTGGTTCAAGTCCAGTACTGCCCACCATTGTGAAATAAAGATAAAATTAGTAGGAAAAAGTAGGTTATTCTTTTATAAAAGAGAGTAGATATTAAAGCTGTGAATATCTATATAAATAGCTAACCGAATACCTTCCTATAAATATGACCTAACTTAAAAAAATTAAAAAAATGAGTAAGATTAGGCGGTTTATATCCGTTAAAATATTTTTAAGTGAGTTAAATTTATATATTTATATATTTTTAACTAAAAAAGGTGGAACCGCGAGATAGGCTTATTTAACTTCTCGTCCTTTTCAGATCAGGACGAGAAGTTTTTTTATTTAAATGAAGGAGGTAAATATTATGTCCAAAATTAAAGTTATTTTATTAGATGGTTCGGAAGTAGAATTGAATAAAGATGCAACTTTATATGATGCTGCTCTTAAAATAAGTCAAAAATTTGCTAAAGAAGCTATTGCTGGCATAGTAAATGGAGAAAAAAAGGATTTAAATTATACCTTGAAAAATAATGACCGAATTGAAATTTTAACTTTTACTTCCCCTGAAGGTAAAGAAATTTATTATCATAGTACTTCCCATATTATGGCTCAAGCTGTAAAAGAATTATTTCCTCAGGCTAAATTAGCCATTGGACCAGCCATTAAGGATGGTTTCTATTATGATTTTGATTTAGATCGTCCGTTTACTCCAGAAGATATGGTAGTTATTGAGAAAAAGATGGAAGAGATAATTGATAGAAATCTTCCTCTAAAAAGAATAGAAGTAAGTAGGGAAGAGGCTAATAAATTATTTAAAGAAAGAAAAGAGGATTATAAGTTAGAGCTTATTAGGGATTTACAAGATGATATGCTTACTTTATATCAGCAGGGAGATTATATTGATTTATGCAGAGGACCCCATATTGCTTCTACTGGGAAGATAAAAGTTTTCAAACTTTTAAGTATTGCCGGGGCCTATTGGAGAGGGAATGAAAAAAATAAAATGTTACAACGTATTTATGGGATTTCTTTTGATAAAAAATCCGAATTGGATAATTACTTGATATTGATTGAGGAAGCAAAAAAGAGAGACCATCGAAAATTGGGAAAAGAATTAGAATTATTCAGCATGCATGACGAAGGAGTTGGGTTCCCTTTCTTTCATCCTAAGGGAATGGTGTTAAGAAATATATTAGAGGATTATTGGAAAGAAGAACATTACAAGAGTGGCTATACAGAAGTTAAAACTCCGATTATCTTGAATAAATCCTTATGGATGAAATCTGGGCATTGGGATCATTATAAGGAGAATATGTATTTTACCAAGATAGATGAGGAAGATTATGCTATTAAACCAATGAATTGTCCTGGAGGAATTTTAATTTATAAATGCACCCTTCATAGCTACAGAGATTTACCGCTTAGAATGGGAGAGTTAGGGTTAGTGCATAGGCATGAATTATCCGGAGTGCTTCACGGACTATTCAGAGTAAGGTGTTTTACTCAAGATGATGCTCATATATTTATGACTCCAGAACAGATTAAGGATGAAATAAAAGGGGTAATTGATTTGACTGATCGGATATATAAGACCTTCGGCTTTTCCTATCATGTGGAATTAAGTACTAAACCAGAAAATGCTATGGGTTCTGATGAAATATGGGAAATGGCTACTAATAGTTTAGAAGAAGCCTTAATAGATAAGAAAATTAATTATGTCGTTAATGAGGGTAACGGGGCATTTTATGGTCCAAAGATAGATTTTCATTTAAAAGATTGTATCGGTAGAAGTTGGCAATGCGGGACTATACAGTTGGATTTTATTATGCCAGAAAAGTTTGACCTTTTCTTTATCAATAAAGAGGGAGATAAGGAAAAGCCAGTTATGTTGCACCGAACTATTTTAGGAAGTATAGAGAGATTTATGGGGATACTTATTGAAAATTTTGCGGGAGCATTTCCTTTGTGGTTGGCCCCTGTTCAGGTAAAGTTATTACCTATTGCGGATAGACATATTAAATATGGAAAAGATATAATAAAAAAATTAACCAAATATAATATAAGGGTGGAGTTGGATGAGGTTAATGATAAAATTGGTACCAAGATAAGAAAAACTGAGCTAGAAAAGATACCTTATATGTTAATATTTGGGGATAAAGAATTAGAGGAAGATCTCGTATCAGTAAGGAAAAGAGGAAAGGGAGATTTGGGAAGGATAAAGATAGCTAAATTTGTAAAAAATGTTTTAAAAGAAATTAAAGATAAAAAATTACCATAATATAAATTTTTAAAACCACATCGGTGGGTGTGATAGTGTATTGACTAAATATATAGAATATGTTATAGTTTTTTAAAAATAATAAGAGATTAATTGAATCTACAGAAAAATAAAAATTTATGTGTTTATCTATTAAAATCAATAAGAATATTTTTTAAAGATGACTTTAAAATTGGAATACAATAGATAGAAATTAATAAAATAATCATCTTTAATTAGTGTAAAGGGGGAAAATAGGTATTAGTTCAAAGTTAAGAGCGAATAAAGAAATTAAAGTAGATAAGATCAGACTTATAGACTTTGAAGGCAATCAAGTAGGAATAGTAAGTAAGAAAGAGGGTCTTGAACTTGCTGAAAAGGATAACCTTGATTTAGTTGAAGTTGCACCAGAGGCTAATCCTCCAGTTTGTAGAATTATTGATTATGGAAAATATAAATACTCGCTGGATAAAAAAAATAAGAGTGGAAAAAAGAAACAAAAAAATAGCGGGATGAAAGAAATAAAGATGCGTCCAAATATAGGAGAACATGATTATAATTTTAAAATAAAACATTTGGGTAATTTTTTAAAAGATGGTAATCAAGTTAAAATTACCATAATGTTTAAAGGACGCGAGATGAATTATATAGATTTAGGAAGACGATTATTGGAACGTATAATTAAAGATACTAATGAAATAGCTAAAGTTGTAAAGGAACCAAAATTAGAAGGACGAAATATGACTTTAGTTTTAATGCCCAAATAATTAAATCTTACAGAAGAAAGGTAAAATAGATATATGCCTAAAATGAAGACACATAAAAGCTCAGCAAAAAGATTTCGAGTAAAAAAATCAGGTACGGTATTAAGGTCAAAAGCTTACAAGAGCCACATTTTGACCAAAAAAACTGCAAAGCGTAAGAGGAATTTAAGGAAGGCTGCCACAGTGGATAGTACTGATATGAAAAGAGTTAGAAGAGCATTACCGTATGCTTTTTAATTTTTAGAGGTATCGAAGTATTATTTAAAATACTATTAAATTAAGAATATAAATAAAAATAAAGGTAAATTAGAAATATAATTCAGATATAAAAAATAAGGAGTGAATAGGATGCCAAGAGCGACGAACAGTGTTGCCTCAAGAAGAAGGCGGAAAAAAGTACTGAAATTAACTAAAGGTTATTGGGGGGCTAAGAGTAAACTATTTCGTATTGCCCACACTCAGATGTTAAAATCTCTTTCTTATGCTTATAGGGATAGAAGAGCGAGAAAGAGAGATTTTAGAAGTTTATGGATAATTAGAATCGGTATTGCTGCAAGCAATGAAGGGGTATCTTATAATAAATTTATAAGAGGTTTAAAAGATGCCGGAGTGGTAATCAATAGAAAAATATTAGCTGAATTCGCAGTTAATAATCATGAAGCTTTTATTAATTTAGTAAAAGTAGCTAAAGAAAGTATTAGCTAAAAGGGTGGTACCGCGAAAAAGGTTTATGATTTTCGTCCCTTTATAAGAGAGAGAAAACCTGAACCTTTTTTTTATTTTATAAGGATATTAATCAGCATTATTAATAAGGAGGGGATACTTTTGGAGAAGAAAATAAAAAAAATTAAAGAAGAAATTATTTTTAAATCAAATTCGGTTAGTAATTTAAAGGATATTGAAAAAATAAAAGTAGAATATTTAGGTAGAAAAGGCCTGGTAACTCTCCTATTGAGAAGATTAGGAGAACTTTCTACTCAAGAAAGACCGAAAATTGGACAGTTGTTAAATCAGACTAAAAGAGAGATTGAAGAGTTATTAAAAATAAAAACTATAGAAATAGAAAAATTAGAAAAAAATAAAAAATTAAAAGAAGAAAGTATTGATGTAACCCTTCCTGGGAAAAAGTCAGATAGAGGAACTATCCATCCCATCAACTTAGTTTTAAAGAAAACGGAAGAAATATTTTTAAGTATAGGCTTTAAAATAGAAGAAGGTCCAGAAGTAGAATTAGATTATTATAACTTTGAAGCACTTAACATACCTAAAGATCATCCAGCCAGAGATGACCAGGATTCTTTTTATTTAAACAGAGAGATTTTACTTCGAACTCATACTTCACCAGTAGAAATTAGAGTTATGGAAAAACAACAGCCACCAGTCAGGATTATTGCTACCGGGAAATGTTATAGACGTGATGCTGCGGATAGTACTCATTCTCCGATGTTTCATCAGATAGAAGGTTTAGCAGTGGATAAGGATATTACTTTTGGTGATTTAAAAGGTGTTTTAACAGTTTTTGTGCATAGAATGTTTGGTGAAGATCGGAAAGTGAGATTTAGACCTGGCTACTTTCCTTTTACAGAACCGAGTGCTGAGGTAGATGTATCTTGTCTATTATGTCATGGAAAAGGCTGTAGGTCTTGTGGATATAGTGGTTGGTTAGAGATTATGGGTGCCGGGATGACTGATCCAGCAGTTTTTAATATGGTAGGCTATGATCCAGAAAAATATTCTGGTTTTGCCTTTGGAATGGGAGTAGAAAGAATTGCTATGTTAAAATATGGTATAAATGATATCCGTTTATTTTTTGAAAATGATTTAAGATTTTTAAAACAATTTTGAGATAGTCGTTAGTGAATAGTAGCAACCGGACACTTAACTTGAGTGCCAGGTTGAATAAATAGACTTGATGTATTGTGTCTTTACTCTATTAAATTAAAAACTTAAAATAAAAAACGAAAAACCATAATTCAAAACTCAAAACTTTTTTGTATAAACTATTGCTTTTAATGTGGGGATCGAATTTATTCGACCGGTGTTATTTTGGTAATTTTTTTAGCTTTTTTTACTATATAACTATTAGCTCATATGCCCCCAGGTCTATGCTAATATAATAACATATAGACCAAGGAGGTAATAGCTATATGACCAATAGTATTTGTAATCATTTAGTTAAGTCACCAGAGGGCTGTTTCAAACGTGATGTAATAGATGGGTATGGATTATCAAGAGTTGAAGCCGATGTGCTCTGGGACTATGTGAATAATTTTGTAAAAGAACATTATCTTGCTAGTAGATTTGACAATCAGATCATATTCTATGCTGTATCAGCAGATGAACCGGCCGGAAAGCCGATTAAAGACTGTCGGATTATTCCAGTAAATCTTACTCTATACCGCCATACAGACTGGAAAATAAAGGCTAAACTAGGCATTCCTGCTCTAAGAGAATCTTTGGTAGCAAGGCTTTCTGAGGAAGCACACCACCAGGGAGGTCTACTTTCTCAAGGCGATCTTGCTGAGATATTAATTGTCGATAAGTCTACGGTAAAGAGAATCGTCAAAAGAATAAAGGCAAGGGGTGACAGCATACCTACCAGAGGAGAGATCAAAGATATCGGACCGGGGGTATCTCATAAAGCAAGAATCATTGAACTACTCCTAAAAAGATATCAGCCCACCGAGGTAGCCCTAAAGACCAAGCATAGTCTGTCCTCGGTAACCAGGTACTTTGAAAATTTCATCAAGGTCTTGTATCTAGATGATCAAGGATTTAGCCTCGTTAAAATACGCCATCTTACCGGTACCTCAGAGAAGGTAGTCGGTGAGTATCTTAAAATCTATACTCGATGTAAGGAAAATGAGGACTACACCGAAAGATTAGAGGAGATCAAGGGCTACCTATCCAGTAAAAAAAGGGGGCTGCTATGAGCATAAATAAGCAAGTATACGGTCGCCTTCAGGAAAAGACCCTAAAAAACAGCCTGATCCTTCACCTGATGGAAAACTATGGTTACCAGTCCAAGCCCAAGGTCGCTGAGGCTCTGATTATTGATCTCTTATCCATCCATGCTGAATCTACTAAAGATGCCTTAGAACTTAAGCCCGGACAGATGGTCTGGCCTGCGGTCCTAAAGACCGAAAAACACGGCAATGGGAAAACGCTTGCTAAGACCAAGTCTAAGCAGGTTATCCTGTCTATCGTGGCCGATTCAGATATTTTAGATTACAGCAGGGGGATAAAAACCTCTCTCATCTTGGCTAAAAGAATAGCCCGGATTGTAAATGAAGCATACCATCAAGGTGGGGTACTCTCCCAAGCTGATATCGCCCTGATCTTTAATCTATCCCAAGCCAAAGTATCCCAGCTTGTTCTAGCCTACCAGAAGGAGAAAGAGGTGATGCTTCCCCTTAGAGGGGTAGTTCATGATATGGGCAGATCCATAACTCATAAGGTAAAAATAATCAACCTGTATACCCAAAACTATTCTACCAAAGATATAGCCAGAGCTACTTCCCATGCACCTTCATCGGTGGATAGATATATCAGAGATTTCCAAAGGGTTAAAATCCTTTGGGAAAGAGGTATGATTTTAAGTGAAATAGCTTATATCACCTCATTATCTGAGAACCTGGTTACTGAATATATTGAAATTGTCAAAGAACAGGTGTTAAAAAATTAAATTTTATTGTATACTTAAGGGAGACCTAGGGGCATATGCCCCCATTACTATATACTAACGACTATTCACTATAAGAAGGGAGTGAAAAAATGCAGGTTTCTTATAATTTATTAAAAGAATATGTTGATATTGATAATATATCCCCTGAAGAGCTTACTAATAGATTAACTATGAATGGAATAATTTTAGAGCGAATGGAAAATATATCTGCTGCTGAGATAGAGAAAGTAGTAGTAGGCAGGATAACTGCTCTAAATAAACATCCTGAAAATAAAAATTTATCTGTCTGTCAGGTAGACATAAAAGGAAAAATACTTCAAATAGTTTGTGGGGCAAAGAATATGAAAGTTTTTGATAAAGTGGCAGTTGCTTTAGAAGGAGCAAAATTGCCCCAGATAGGAATTATTAAAAGTAAAAAGTTTGAAAATATTTTATCTTCAGGTATGCTCTGTTCAGCTTCTGAATTAGGTGTCGAACCAGGAAAATCTCCCGGAATATTAATTTTAGAAGAAGATACGGCTTTAGGAGAAGATATAAGAAAAATAATAAAATTTGATGATACAATATTTGATTTTGAAATACACTCCAATCGTCCTGATTTAATGAGTATAATTGGGATAGCCAGAGAAGTAGGAGCGATTACTAATCACAAACTTAAGATGCCTGAAATAAAGATAAAAGAAGAGGGGGAGAAAATTGAAAAAGATATTACAGTTAAAATTAAAGCAGAAGATTTGTGCCCTCGCTATACTGGACGAATAATAAAAGGGATTAAAGTAGAAGAATCACCTTTATGGTTAAAATGGAAATTAAAATTATTAGGAATAAGGGCAATAAATAATATAGTAGACATTACTAATTTTGTAATGATGGAAACCGGACAACCACTTCATGCCTTTGATCTTGATTTAATTAAAGGGAAAACTATTCTAGTTCGAAGAAGTAAACCAGGTGAAACTATTTTTACCTTAGATAATGTGGAGAGACAGTTGCCTGCCAATAGTTTAGTTATTGCTGATATAGAAGAACCTATAGCGATTGCGGGAATAATGGGAGGAAAGCATTCTGAGATTAATCAGAATACAAAAAATATATTTTTAGAATCAGCCTATTTTAATCCACTTAATAATCGAAAAAGTACTATAAAATATGGTTTAAGAACTGAAGCCTCGAATAGGTTCGAAAAGGGAATAGATAAAGAAGTGCAAATATTTGCCTTAGATCGAGCTATTGATTTAATAAATAAGATTACCTCTGGTAAAATTAGTTCAGGTACCATTGATACTAATAAAAAATTATTCAACCCCAGTAAGATAATTTTAAGAATAGGAAGAGTTAATAAAATATTAGGTCATCTTTTAGAGGAAGATGAATTAAAAACCAAGAAACTGATTATCAATATTTTAGAAAAATTAGATTTTTATATAGAAAAAGACCAGGGAGAATATATTGAGATAATTCCTCCTTCGTTTAGAGGGGATGTAGAAAGAGAAATAGATTTAATAGAAGAAATTGCCCGTATTTATGGTTATGATAAAATTAAACCTTCTATGTTTCAGACTACTATTGCCCAAGAAGGAAAAAATTTCCGACTTAAAGTAATTGATCAAATAAGAGAAATATTAATTGGTTGTGGTTTAAATGAAGTAATCACTTATAGTTTTATTTCTCCTGATACATTTGATAAAATAAGAATACCGGAAGAGAGTAAATTGCGTAATGCTCTAAAAATAAAAAATCCTATACTGAAAGATTATTCTTTAATGCGTACTTCTATAATTTCAAGTTTGTTGGAAGTAGTAAAATGGAATACTAATCGGCAAGCCGAGGTAGTTAAAATATTTGAAGTAGGTAAAATATATCTACCCTATGCCAATAAAATAAATTCTTTACCTAAGGAAAAAATAATAATCACTGGGGTGATTACCAAGATAGGCCGCGGAGACCTTTGGGAAAAATCATCTTCTTTGGATATTTTTAATGTCAAAGGTATAATTGAAGTAATTCTTCAGGATTTAAAGGTGAAAAATTGGGAGGTAGTACCAGGTAATCACCCCACCTTGCATCCTTTACAAAATGGCAAGATTATTATTGGAGGAGAAGAAATAGGAATTTTTGGTGAGATACATTCAGAAGTAATAAACAACTATCGTATTCCGGGAAAGGTTAATCTATTTGAGATTGATTTTGAAAATTTATTACCTCATATTCCTCCGGATATCCACTATTGTATTTTAGCAAAATATCCTTCAGCACAGAGAGATTTAGCCTTGATAGTAAAAGAAGAAATAATTTCTGCCGATATTATTAATGCAATAAAATCGATTGATGTAAAATTAATTAAAAAAGTAACTTTATTTGATATATTCAGGGGGAAGCAAATTGGTAATGGTTGCAAGAGCTTAGCTTATTCTATCGTTTTTCAAGCTGAAGATCGCACTTTGACTGATCAAGAAGTTGAAGACGTATATGCGAATATAAGAGAGAAGCTAATGACAAAATTTAATGCAAAAATAAGAGAATAAAAGAGCAGGTAGAAGGTATTTATGACAATAAACTGGGTAGATGTATCCATAATGATAATAATTTTATTAAACATGATTATTGGAATACGTCGTGGCATTATCAGAGGAATAATAAATTTATTAGGGTTGATGGTTGCTATTTTCCTAGCAATTTTTTGGTTTAAAGAAGTTGGAGAGTATATAAATCTGCATACTCAACTAAGTAAGGATATAGCAAATTTATTAGGTTTTGTTCTCATATTTTTTAGTATATATCTAATAGCGAGGATTATTGAAATAATCTTGAAAAAAATATTTTCTCTATTATTAATTTCCTGGATTGATACTTTAGGGGGAGCTTTATTTGGCTTAATTAAAGGTTTGTTAATAGTAGGGATTTTGTTAGTTATTATTACTTTGGTTCCTTTACCTGTTTTCTTTAAAGAGCAATTAGAAAATTCTTTTTTAGCAAATAGATTGGCGGCTATGACTATAATTATCTATGATTATTTTAAAGATTGGTTGCCTTCAAGCTTTCAGTTTAACAAAGAAGAATTTCTTAAAAAATTTCCTCTTAATTTATTTGTTTTAAAAAATACTACGAAATATTTTATTAATATTTAATCTACTCTGCCTGTGCGTTACACGCAGACAGGTCAGGCAGGCACGCAGACAGGTAAAAGGATATAATGATCTTTACTATTTTGTAATTTAAAAAGGTGAGACATCTATTGGATGAGCATACATTTTCAGTTTTAGAATTTTCAAAAATTAAAAAACAAGTAAAAGAAAATATGAACACTGCAACTGGCGAATTAATTGCAGAAACAATCAAACCTAAAACTGATTTAGAGCAAATTCTTATTGCTCAAAGAGAAACTACAGAAATGAGAGAAATTATTCTCTATGAAGGGACACCCCCTTTTGCCAGATTAGAAGATATTAGTAATGAAATAAAAAAATCTGCAGTTAAGGGAGCCATTCTTGATACTATAAAAGTTTTAAAAATTTTGAAAGTTTTAAAAACTTTACGCTTGATTAAAAAATTTTTATTAAAAACTGAAAAAAAATACCCTTTAATTAAGGAAAGAGCAGAGAAAATAGAAACTTTCACTGAATTAGAGGAAAAGATAACCCAGTGTATTGGGGAAGATGGAATAATTTTAGATCGAGCCAGCCCAGACTTAAAGAAAATTAGAAGAGAAATAATAAAAGAAGAGCAAACCATTAAAAATAAATTAGAAACCATCATTAGATCTTCTCAATTTAGCACCATTATTCAAGAGCCTATAATAACTATACGACAAAATAGATATGTAATACCCATAAAACAAGAAAGAAGAATAAAATTCCCCGGGATAGTTCACGATAAATCTGACAGTGGCGCTACTTTATTTGTTGAACCAATTGAAATAGTGGAGTTAAATAATACACTCCGCCAATTAATTAAAGATGAAGAGCGAGAAATATTAATAATTTTACAAAAATTAACTGCCCTTATTGGAGAAAAAGCACCAGAAATTAATGATAGTGTTTTGATTCTGGGTAAAATTGATTTTATTTATGCACGAGCAGTATTAGCTAATAACATGAAAGCGGTGGAACCAAAATTAAATCAAAATGGATTTGTTAATCTTATCCAGGCAAGGCACCCTTTATTAAAAAATTCTGTAGTTCCCATTAATATCCGTTTAGGAAAAGATTTTGATATTTTACTAATTACTGGTCCTAATACAGGAGGTAAGACAGTTACTTTAAAGACTGTAGGAATACTTACTCTTATGGCTCAATGTGGGTTACATATTCCTGCTGCAGAGGGAAGTGAGATTGCTGTTTTTAAAAAGATATTTTGTGATATAGGAGATGAACAGAGCATAGAGCAAAATTTAAGTACTTTTTCTTCTCATATGAAATATATAGTTCAGATTTTAAGCTGGACTGATTCTAATTCTCTGATATTACTTGATGAATTAGGTGCAGGCACAGATCCTACGGAAGGAGCAGCTTTAGGTATGGCAGTTTTAGATTTTTTACGTAAAAAAAAATCTAAAGTAATCGCCACTACTCATCATGATACTTTAAAGACTTATGCGTATCTAACTGAAGGGGTAAATAATGCTCGTGTTGAATTTGATGAAAAGACCTTAAAACCCACATTTCAGATTTCTATTGGATTACCTGGCAAGAGTTGCGCTTTTATAATTGCCCGAAGTTTAGGTTTAGCTCCAGAAGTAATTTTACGAGCTCAGAGCTTTTTATCTCAAGAAAAAATTAAAGCAGATAGTTTAATTGAAAAGATCGAACAAGATAAAAAATTAATTGAAAAAGAAAAAGATCTAATAAAGATAACCAGAGAAGAAAGCTTTGAAATTAAAGATAGATTAAAGAAGGAACTAAATAAAACAGAAGAGGATAAAAATGAAATAATTCTAAGGGCTTACCAGGAAGCAGAAAAGATATTAAAAGAAACTCAGAATAGAGCTGAAAAGATAATAGAAAAAATGAATAAAAAGAGGACTATAAATACGCCATCTAAGGATTATCTATTAAAAGAAATGCAAGTAATTAACCAAGAGATAAAAGATGAGATAGTTAAAATAAAACCACCTGTCTGCGTGCAACCTGCCTGCCGCGCCAACGGCGCAGGTAGACGCACAGGCAGAGAGGAAGAGTTAATTAAAAATCAAAATATTAGAATAGGAGACTATGTACTAATCAAGAATTTAAATAAAAAAGGGATAGTGCTTTCTATTGAAAGCGAAAAGTGTAAGGTTCAAGTAGATAATATGAAGATGTTAGTCCCAGTTTTAAATATAGAAAAAATAGATATGCCCTATGAGACAACTAAGAATATTATTAAAAAAAAGAATACCATTACTAAAGAATTAATTAATAGAGATAATCTTTATTTGACTAAAATGAAAACCTTTAAAAACAATATTTTTCTACGTCGATTCAGAGTTGAAGAAGCCCGGCTAATATTAGAGAAATATTTAGATGACGCTTATTTGTTAGGAGTTTCACCAGTATATGTGATTCATGGGAAAGGTAAAGGTATCTTGCGGGAAGAAGTTAAAAAATTATTAGATAGAACACCTAATATTAAATCATTCAGATCTGGAGATGCAAGCGAGGGAGGTATGGGAGTAACTGTGGTGTATTTTAAAAATTAAATTCGGGTAGCGTTTAGCGGATAGCGTATATATAGAAGCGCAAAGCGTAGAGCGAAAAACGCAAAACTATAACTCAAAACTTAAAACTAAGAAGAAGGTTTTAAATTTTGAATTATGGTTTTACGCTTTTAGTTTTAAGTTTTTAACTTAACATAATCAACATAATATACTCGTTAATTCTGCCTTTTGGCTCCAAAATACCTAATCAGTTAGTTACCTGGTTTTTTGTATTTTTCTCTAAGCTTATTTATTAGAGATTGAAAAGTTTCTTCTTCTTTTTCTTTAGTCTTTATAGGTTCTTCTTCTTGTTTTTTCTTAAATGTTTCAATTTCTTCATAATAAGGCTTTTTAATCTCTTGATATTCTTCCGTTTTTGGTTTTTCAAAAATTGTTTGGTGAATTATACAGTAAGATGTAGGCTCGGTGCCCTTTATAAAAGATACAGTTAATGTTTCTGGGCAGGAATTTATTGGAAGAAGACCTGATTCTTTGCAAACAGAAATATTTATTACTTTATCCGGTTGTAAAAAATCTTTTTTATCATTATTTTTAAGGGCACTTTTCATAAATTTTGCCCAAACTGGGGCAGCAACTACTCCACCAGTCATTTTGTTCCCCAAAGGTTTTCTATCGTCATTTCCAATATAAACTGCAGTGACTAAGTCTGGAGTAAACCCTATAAACCAGGCATCGACAAAATCATTGGTGGTACCGGTCTTTCCAGCTGCTGGCCGGCCTATTTGAGCGCTCAAGCCAGTTCCTCTTTCAATCACTCCTTCCATCATCTTAATAAGCACATAACAAGTTTCTTCTTTAAACAATTTCTTTTTTTGAGGAATATTCTCTTTTATAATTTTGCCGTTATAATCTTCTATTCGAATTATAGATATAATAGGGTCTACTCTTACCCCTAAATTGGCAATAGTAGCATAAGCAGAAGCAATTTCTAAAGGGGTTATCTCAGAAGTTCCTAAAGCCAAAGATAGATCTGAGCGAAGTTCACTTTTTATTCCTGCTTTATGGGCATAATTTATTACCTTATTTACTCCTACTTGTTCTAATAACTTTACTCCCACTACATTTATAGATAATTCGAATGCCTCCCTAAGGGTTACTGGCCCTCTAAATTCCTTTTCATAATTTTTAGGAGACCATCCATTTTCAAAAGTAACTGGAGAATCTTCTATAATATTACTAGGAGTAAATCCATTGTCTAAAGCTGTAAGGTAAATAAAAGGCTTAAAGGCAGAGCCAGGCTGACGATAAGCTTGAGTTGCTCGGTTAAATTTACTTTTCTCAAAATCCTTTCCTCCCACCATAGCCTTAATATAACCTGTTTGAGGTTCAATAGCTATTATTGCTCCTTCATAAACAGATTCTTGAAGTGCTTTTTCGGCGAAATTTTG
Organism: Candidatus Infernicultor aquiphilus; assembly: GCA_002782675.1. Lineage (GTDB taxonomy): Bacteria > Atribacterota > Phoenicimicrobiia > Phoenicimicrobiales > Phoenicimicrobiaceae > Infernicultor > Infernicultor aquiphilus. The sequence continues at coordinate 5,310 of PFIP01000016.1, read as the reverse complement.
CATCTCTAAATCTAAAGTAGTATAAATTTTTAACCCACCTTTGTAGACTATATTAGCTCCATATTCTTCTAAAAGTTGAGAAAGAATAAAAGTAGAAAAGTAGGGAGCGGTAATTTTATCTCTTTTATTGTTGTAATCAAGTTTAATAGGGTTTTGTTTAGTTTTTTCCATTTCTTCTTTAGATATATAACCTAACTTAAACATTCTATTTAATATAATATTTCTTCTATTTAATGAAACTTCTGGGTTAAGAATAGGAGAATAATAAGAGGGACCACGAGGTAATCCTGCTAATAAAGCACATTCTGCAAGGTTTAAATCTTGTACACTTTTATTAAAATACATTTGAGCAGCAGCTTGAACTCCATATGCGCCATGTCCAAAATAAATTTCATTTAAATACATTTCTAAAATTTCATCTTTCGTAAAATTTCTCTCTATTTGTAATGCTAATAGAATATCTTTTATTTTTCTATTTAGACTAATTTCACGATTAAGGAAAATATTTATAGCTAATTGCTGAGTTATGGTACTGCCTCCCTGAGGTTTACCTTCTTTTGGCGATAAAATTGTATTTTTAAAATTTTCCCAGAGAGCTCCTCGTAGAATACCTCGGAAACTTATTCCCTTATGTTTGTAAAATTCTGAATCTTCGATTGCAATGAAGGCATTGATTAAAGCTGGAGGAATTTCAGAAAGTTTAACTGGATTTCTGTTTTCTTGAAAAAACTCGGTGATAATTTTACCATTAATATCATATACTTTGCTATTTATAGCATCCAAAAAATTATTTTCTTGAACCATTTCAGATATTTTTTGAGTATTAAGGCTGGTTAAACCAATAAAAGTAATAATAAAGGATAGGGAAAAAATTAATACTACCAGCAATAATTTTTTAGAGAAAGGAATATGATAAAGTTTTTTCTGTTTATTTTTAGATAACAATATTATAAACTCCTTTTTTTCGTATTACGCATTTCACATTTGTTAAACTAAAAACTTATAGCAAAAAACTAAAAACCATAATTCAAAATTCAAAACCTTTTTCTTAGTTTTAAGTTTTGAGTTATAGTTTTGCGTTTTTTGCTTAACGCTTTACGCTTCTTTGTAATATTATACCATAAAGTTAGAATAAAATTAGGAGGGTATTATTTTAACTCTTTTAATATAAAATAAACTATGTTATAATTTCAGAAATTAAATATGTTTATTATTGGGATATTTTAAAATGATTAAGCTTAAATTTATAATTCGTGTAGCCATGATTGCAGCGATTTACGTGGTTCTTAATATTATATTTGCTTCAATAAGTTATGGCCCTATACAAGTAAGAATTGCAGAAGCTTTGACAGTACTACCTTTTATTGATCCTTCTGCCATTATTGGATTATTTGTGGGCTGTATCTTAGCAAATATTTTAGGACCGGGGGGTATGGTGGACATAATTGGAGGAAGTCTTTGCACCCTGGTTGCTGCATATTTGACCTATAAGTTAAAGGATCCAAAATTAGCTCCTCTTCCTCCTGTATTAATAAATGCTTTTGGAGTGAGTATTTATTTACATTTACTCTTTGATTTATCCTATTGGATAACTGTTTTATATATTGGAATAGGAGAAATCATTGCTGGTTATATTTTGGGTTATCCTTTATTAATTTTATTGATTAAAAATAAAAAAAGATTGGGTTTAGAATAGAGATAAAAAATTACCAATTAATAATTAATAAGTTTATAGTTTATTTTAGATATTCGATGGATTGTATCTATTGGCAAGTTATCTAATAAGTAAATTTATTATTAAATGAAAATTTGCAGAAGATTAAGTTTTTTATATAGGTAAATTAAAGAATTGAAAAATTTTATGATAATAAATATAGGATGATTTTTATAAAGCGGGGTAATTATTATGGATATTAAAGAAGAATTAAGCATAATCAAAAGAGGGACAGAAGAAATAATTTCTGAAGAAGAATTAATAAAAAAAATAGAAAAATCGAGGAAAGAAAAAAAGCCTCTTCGGGTTAAGCAAGGATTTGATCCTAATGCGCCAGATATACATTTGGGACATACAGTGGGCTTACGCAAGATGAGACAGTTTCAAGATTTAGGCCATGAGATATATTTTTTAATAGGTGATTTTACCGGAAGGATTGGTGACCCAAGTGGTAGATCAGTAGCCAGAAAACAATTAACTGAAGAAGAAGTTAATAAAAATGCTGAAACATACAAAAAACAAGTCTATAAAATATTAAATCCCGAAAAAACAAAAATAGTATTTAATAGTAATTGGCTAGGGAAGCTTTCATTTTCAGAAGTTCTAAAATTGTGTTCCAAATATACAGTTGCTCGTATGTTAGAGAGAGATGATTTTGCAACAAGATATAAAGAAGAAAAACCGATAGGTATTCATGAATTTTTATATCCCTTAATGCAGGGATATGATTCCGTAGCGTTACAAGCTGATATTGAATTGGGAGGGACAGATCAGAAGTTTAATCTATTGGTGGGTAGAAATATTCAAAGAGAATATAACCAAGAACCTCAAATAATTATTACTCTGCCTCTGCTTGAAGGAACAGATGGGATAGAAAAAATGAGCAAAAGTCTTGGTAATTATATTGGGATTAATGAGTTACCTCAAATAATGTATGGCAAAGTTATGTCCATTCCTGACCGCCTCATGATTAGATACTTTGAGTTAGTAACAGATGTTTCGTTAAATGAAATTAATCAGATAAAAATAAATTTAGAAAATGATAATTTGCATCCTCAGGATGTAAAAAAGAAATTGGCGAGAGAAATTGTTAAGCTTTATCATGGACAAAATGCTGCACTGATAGCAGAAGAAGAATTTGAAAAAGTATTTAATAAGAAACTTTATCCAGAAGAAATGAAAGAATTAGTTTTAAAGAAAGATAATTTAAAAGAGGGGAAAATATGGCTGATTAAACTTATCGCCCTATCTGGTTTAGTAAATAGTAAAAGTGAAGCTCGTAGATTGATTGAACAAGGTGGAGTAAAAATTAATGGAGAAAAGGTGGACGATCCCAATCTTGATTTAACTGTCAAAAAAGGCATGGTTATAAAGATTGGAAAATTAAATTTTGTAAAATTAGTTATTCGCTAACTACAATATATTAGGTTGATAAAATATTAAAAATATATATATTCTCCTCTTGCAATTTCCCCTTAATTGTATTATAATTATTTTGGAAAGAGGAAATACTCCTACCCTAAAAGAAAAATATTTAAATAACTTCTTAAAAAAATTAACAAATTAGTAATAATCCCTTGACAAGAGTAATCTTCTTTGTTAGGATGTAATCTGTCACTTCAAATTAAAACTTAAAATCATCGTTCTTTGATAATTATATAGCACCACAGCCAGATGCTCAAATATTTAAAGACTACCCTTTACCCAAAGGGTAGTCTTATCAAAGATGAGGATGAAAGAGGAGCCTGGATTTATTCAAGTTTCTTGCTTATCCTCAGAAATACGGAGAGTTTGATCCTGGCTCAGGACAAACGCTGGCGGCGTGCCTAACACATGCAAGTCGAACGAATCAGTGCTTCGCACTGATACTTTGAGGGACCGAGTCCCCCAAAATACCAGTGCGGAGCACTGGTTAGTGGCGAACGGGTGAGTAACGCGTGGGTAATCTACCCGGGAGTGGGGGATAACCCTCCGAAAGGAGGGCTAATACCGCATAATATCTTCTCCTCAAAAGAGGTAAAGATCAAAGATGGCCTCTGTATATGCTATCGCTTCAGGATGAGCCTGCGTCCTATTAGTTAGTTGGTAGGGTAATGGCCTACCAAGACTACAATGGGTAGCCGGTCTGAGAGGATGTACGGCCACACTGGGACTGAGATACGGCCCAGACTCCTACGGGAGGCAGCAGTGGGGAATATTGCGCAATGGGGGAAACCCTGACGCAGCGACGCCGCGTGGATGATGAAGGCCTTCGGGTTGTAAAGTCCTGTTTTGGGGGAAGAAAAATTAAGGGTCCAATAAACCCTTGAACTGACGGTACCCCAAGAGAAAGCTCCGGCTAATTATGTGCCAGCAGCCGCGGTAATACATAAGGAGCAAGCGTTGTCCGGAATTATTGGGCGTAAAGAGCTCGTAGGCGGTCTTAAAAGTCAGGTGTAAAATGATCAGGCTTAACTTGATACGGTCATCTGAAACTCTAAGACTTGAGGTTAGAAGAGGAAAGCGGAATTCCCGGTGTAGCGGTGAAATGCGTAGATATCGGGAGGAACACCAGTGGCGAAGGCGGCTTTCTGGTCTATCTCTGACGCTGATGAACGAAAGCTAGGGGAGCAAACGGGATTAGATACCCCGGTAGTCCTAGCTGTAAACGATGGATACTAGGTGTGGGAGGTATCGACCCCTTCTGTGCCGTAGCTAACGCATTAAGTATCCCGCCTGGGGAGTACGGTCGCAAGACTGAAACTCAAAGGAATTGACGGGGGCCCGCACAAGCGGTGGAGCATGTGGTTTAATTCGACGCAACGCGAAGAACCTTACCGGGACTTGACATTATTTTGACGGTCTAAGAAATTAGATTTTTTTCCTTTACCGGAAGACAGAATAACAGGTGGTGCATGGTTGTCGTCAGCTCGTGTCGTGAGATGTTGGGTTAAGTCCCATAACGAGCGCAACCCTTATGCCTAGTTGCTAACTTGTTTTACAAGTGCACTCTAGGCAGACTGCCGCAGATAATGTGGAGGAAGGTGGGGATGACGTCAAATCATCATGCCCCTTACGTCCCGGGCTACACACGTGCTACAATGGCCTGTACAGAGGGTAGCGAAAGAGCAATCTCGAGCCAATCCCTTAAAGCAGGTCTCAGTTCGGATTGGAGGCTGCAACTCGCCTCCATGAAGTCGGAATCGCTAGTAATCGCGGATCAGCACGCCGCGGTGAATACGTTCCCGGGCCTTGTACACACCGCCCGTCACACCACGAAAGTTAGCGATACCTGAAGTTGCTGGGCCAACCCCGCAAGGGGAGGCAAGCACCTAGGGTATAGTTAGCGATTGGGGTGAAGTCGTAACAAGGTAGCCGTATCGGAAGGTGCGGCTGGATCACCTCCTTTCTAAGGAGTAAAAATAGATCGATCATACTGGCTGGGTGCTTATTTAAGAGGGGCCTTTAGCTCAGTTGGTTAGAGCGCACGCCTGATAAGCGTGAGGTGCCTGGTTCAACTCCAGGAAGGCCCACCAATTGATAAGGGGATGTAGCTCAGTTGGGAGAGCGCCGCCCTTGCACGGCGGAGGCCAGCGGTTCAAACCCGCTCATCTCCA
>PFIP01000059.1:1334-3567 GCA_002782675.1 Candidatus Infernicultor aquiphilus | reverse complement strand
TACATTCAAGAACAAAAGGACATCGGAAACACCTATTAGTTTAGTTGTTTCCGATGTCCTTTTGTTCTTGAATTCTTAAGTTAATGACATTGAGATCTATATCGCTTTCTAAATTGCCCTTTCCCAAAGCCACGGAACCAAAAAGATAACCAAAAAGGATTCCTTTTTCTTTTTCCAAAACTAATTTTAATTTATCTTCAATTTTAGAAATATCCTTCTCCATAGTTTATCTACCTTTCTATAGTTCATCTACTTATTTTTATAAATAATTATAACACATATTAAAAAATACAACACTCCAAACTATTTTACTTTCTCACTGCCCCACTAAAGTGGACACTAACTCCTAAAATCAGCAGAATCGGGAATATTATTCCCTGCGCTTCTCGGAAGTACAGAAAAAATTAGCCGGAATAAAAGTAGACTTGATTCACCCGGTTAAATATTTTCAATGCACCACTATTTACCAATCCCGCAATGTCATTGCGAGTGACCGTAGGGAGCGTGGCAATCTCTAATTCAATGATCCTGTCATTCCTGCAAAACCTGTACCTGCGAAAGCAGGTAGCAGGAATCCATCTGCAAACCGAAACCTGTACCTTGCATTTCGCAACTTGCAACCATTTTCGATGAAAGGAGGTAAATATTGGATATACACAATTTAGCTGACATCATCGCTAATCAGGGATTCCCTATTGCCCTGTCCATACTCTTAATCTTTCGAATTGATAGATTTATGCAAGAGATAGTGATTGCCCAGAAAGAGGGTTATCGGACAGAAAGAACTCTCTGGAATGAAAGTAGAGCTAGGTAAAATTGAATAGAACTATTAACAAAAGGGGACAAGATACTCTTGATAATAAAAAGTAGCCTGTCCCCTTTTACTCTATAGGCTTTGTTATTTGTTTTTTCTTTGTAAATTAAAGTAGTCCCCTTTTTCCCCTCTATTTGCTCAGGTAAATTCTATACACTAAAAGTAACAATCTGAGCGTATCCATTATATATCAATACTCCATGCCTTAATATGTCTCTCCCTATAAGACATTGAATATGTTGCCCTTGTAATGGTGCTGCAATAAGATCTGCTGTTTCGATCGCTAGATTATTAGGAAATACTACTGCTGCTTGATATTGATAACATTCTACTCCTACCGATGAAGGAGTATTGATTTTAACAACTCCTATTGGATTTATTTCAATTTTCTCTATTATATCTGATCTTACTACTGTGCTCGTAGCTCCTGTATCTATCATTGCTAAGACTTTTACACTTTGAGGAATTGGCTGGTTTTTATCTTTTAACATTTGAACTAGTAATCGAGATGGTGATATAAGAACCTCAATTATAGGACCTGACTTATATAAATTAGCTATTTGAGTGGTAAAAGATGGGCATTTTATCTCCTTTCAAATTTAAGACGCTAATAAATTAGAGGTAAAATTTAATATATCCTCAACCTCAGAAATCATCTTTACTAAAAAAGGAGAATTACCAAACAATTCATATCCCCTTTTTATTGCATCCTCTTTAGATTTAAAAGTATCTATCAATTGTCCTTCATGAATCAAGGCATACTCACCTTTTGATTTCCCCAAAAGCTCACCAAGTTTTGACTCAAAATAATCAAGATCCTTTTTTAGAAGATCTGCTCTCATTTTCCAGTCCTCCTCCTTTATTAAATCCTACTTATACCCGTTTTCACGAGTACAAAATTATTTTTAATATGATAATCCTTTTACTTAATATATCTATTTCTTTTGTGTTTATTATAACACATATTAAAAAATTAAAATAGCATCAATCCTTGATCCCAAATTACCTTAATCACTTTCTAAATCCTTATATAGTTCTTTTATGTTTCCTATCTTGGAATTCCCTTTTCTTAGATTAGCCATCGCTTCTTTAGCCCTTTTAGCAATAGCCAACCTTTTAGCCTCTATCAGCTGCTTCTTGATTACCTCTGCTGCATATTCTTTATCATCAAGTGGTAAACGGTTAAAATCTTCAATTATTTTATTTACTGTTGCAACCTTCATAGTTCTAAACCTCCTATTGTTCTTTTTCCTCCTACTTCTCGCGCAAAAACTCCTGAAATTTTAAAATACAACACTCCAAAAGAACTCTCTGGAATGAAAGTAGAGTTGGGGAAAATTGAATAGAACCATTAACAAAAGGGGACGAGATACTCTTGATAATAAAAAGTTACCTGTCCCCTTTTTTTCTTTTTTCCTT
>PFIP01000059.1:0-1156 GCA_002782675.1 Candidatus Infernicultor aquiphilus | reverse complement strand
TTTATCCCTCCTCCCATTTTCCATAAAATATATAAACGGTCACTGTTATTATCATATCCTTCTCGATAATATCGAATACTTCAACTCTTCTCTGCTCATAGTATTTGTGGTGTCGTCTCTGCTTGAAATCATATACCCTGGCTCTTCCAACACGTCCATATTTAGCTGAAATAGAAAAGCCGGTTCAGTCTATCAGTAAGCATGCTGGCGATTATCAACGGATATCATAAAGACGATTTTCTTTTGGCTATCAACCTCGTAAAAAAATCTGTAGCTGCTTATTCTGTAGCGCCAGGTATCCGGTTTATAGATTGCGAGCTTTTTTATATTTTTGCCAAAATAGGGATTTTGTTTTAGTTGAGGGTAAACATAGTTAAGAAGTTTTGTCTTTATCCGTCCCTGCTTTCCGCTAAAATCTTGTTCAAGTCCCTTTAGGAATTGATCGGTCTCAAATATTTTAAACTTATTCAACGAATCTGCCCTTCATCTCTTTGGCATCGCGATGTCCGATCTTTAATTTTCCGATCAGGTTCTTATCTGATTTAATCTGGGCCATCTCAATGGGGTCTACATCATAAGACTCCTCTATATCTTTTATCACCCTGGTAGTAATAAAATTAGAAATAGGACGATGCTCAACCTCAGCAGCAGCCGATATCCTCTCGTATTCTTCTTCTGAGAGTCGTAAGGTTATTACTTTAGCCATCTAAATCCTCCTAATTTTATGTATTCAATTATATTTATAAATATTCTAATTAATTCTTGAGCATTTGTCAAGCAAATGAATACATTAGTTTCTTTTCTTTTCCCTTCTTCATTATATACTCGATACTGTTTTTTCTTTGTTTTTACTATATACTATCTACTATCGACTATATACTATTTTTTATTCCTTCTTTAAGCTTCTTCACCACATAATCTATCTGCTCTTCCTTCAAATTATTAAAAAACGGCAAGGCAATGGTTCTTCCCGACACATCCTCAGTTACCGGAAACTCCCCTTCCTTACACCCAAACTTCTACTTCCTCTACTTCCGCCAACTTTTCCCCATACCTCCATGCAACCTTTTCTCTCTTCTCTAAAATCTCCTCAATCCTCTCCATCTGGGAACATCCCAAAGCTGCACTCAATTCATCCATCCGAAAATTATAGCCC
>PFIP01000032.1 GCA_002782675.1 Candidatus Infernicultor aquiphilus | reverse complement strand
AAGCATATCTGGTAGAGAATAAAATCAAAGATATAAATGAATTGGTAGGTAGCCTAAAGATTTAAAATAAAAGATAGGAGGGAAAATAATGAAATTATCCGCACGGGAAAGATTGGTCCTGGCCCTTGATGTAAATAACTTTAAAAAAGCAGAGGAATTGGTTGATAAATTGACTGATTATGTGGGGGTTTTTAAAATTGGGAATCAACTCTTTACTGCTGAAGGGATTAAGGTTATCAAAATGGTACAGGAGAAAGGAGGTAAAGTTTTTTTAGATTTAAAGTTTCACGATATTCCCAACACCGTTGCTCGAGCAGCGGAAGTAGTTAGCAAATTAGGGGTATATATTTTTGATCTCCATACTTCCGGTGGATATGAAATGATGAAGGCGGCAGTAGAAGCAAGTAAAAAATTAAGTTTTGCCTTAGGCATCAGCAAACCTTTAATTTTAGGAGTGACCTTACTTACCAGCATTAATCAAGAAATATTAGAAAAAGAAATTGGCATAAAAAAAAGTATAGAAGAACAAGTGGTTCATTTAGCTAAATTGGCGGAAGCTGCTGGTCTTGATGGAGTGGTGGCTTCTCCCTGGGAGATTAAAGCGCTTAGAGCTGCCTGCGGGGAAGATTTTGTGATTTTAACTCCCGGCATACGTCCGGTCTGTAAATCTGATGATGACCAGAAAAGGATAATGACTCCCCAGGAAGCCATAAAATTAGGGGCTGATTTTATAGTAATCGGACGGCCCATAACCAATGCCACCAATCCAGTAAAGGTGTCTCAAGAAATTTTAAAAGAAATGGAGGAGGTTTTAAAAGATGATTATTAATACTGAGGAGGTAATGAGGAAATTTGAAGAAGCAGGAGCAATTCAAAAAGGACATTTTAAATTAACTTCAGGTGTGCATAGCGATATTTATATTCAATGTGCTCAAGTTATGCAGTATCCAGAATTTATGAATAATTTATGTAGCGAGTTAGGAAAAAAATTTAGAGGTGAGGACGTTGATGTAATTGTGGGACCTGCCGTGGGTGCTATTATTATGGCTCATGTAATGGCTCGAGTTTTAGGACCCTGGGTTAGGGCAATTTTTACGGAAAGAGAAAATGGTAAGATGACTTTACGACGTAGTTTTAAGATAAAAAAAGGAGAAAAAGTTTTGGTGGTGGAAGATGTCACTACCACAGGGAGTTCGGTAAGAGAAGTTATAGAAATAGTAAAAGAAAGACAAGGGAAAGTGGTAGGAGTAGGAGCATTAATTGATCGTAGTGGGGGAAAGATTGATTTTGGAGTTAAGACTCAAAGTTTATTGACTTTAGACATCAAGACTTATTTACCCGAAGTATGCCCTTTATGCAAAAAAGGAATTCCGGCAATTAAACCAGGGAGTCGAGATCTTTAAAGCATTAGTTAATATTTAAAGAGGTTAGAATAATTAAAAATTAGTTTGAAATTCATATATCAATATATAATTTAATGTTTTGACTATATTTAATAAATGCATTTAAAAAATTAATCAAAAAGAGGAGATATTATTTATGATAACCAAGATTATTGATGGAAGGAAAATAGCGAAAGAAATTACTGAGTCCTTAAAAACAAAGGTAGAAGATTTTATTCAAAAAAATAGAATAACTCCTGAATTGGCAGTAATTATAGTAGGAGAAGATCCGGCATCTTTGTTTTATGTAAAAATGATAGGTAAGACCTGTGAAAAAGTTTCTATTAATTTTAAGGAACATAATTTATCTAAAGAGACTTCCCCAGAAGAGCTTCTTAAACTTATCAATAATTTGAATAAAGATAAAAAAATAAGCGGAATTATAGTGCAAGTCCCACTTCCTAAACATATAAATCAGGATCAAATTCAGGAAGTAGTCAATCCTTCTAAAGATGTAGATTGTTTTAATCCTATCAATATGGGAAGACTTGCTTTAGGAAAGCCAGAGTTTTTACCCTGTACACCTTATGCGGTATATGAACTAATAAAAAGAGAAAATATTGAAGTAGAAGGAAAACATACAGTTATTATAGGAAGGAGTAATATTGTAGGAAGGCCTATGGCTCTTATTCTTTTACAAAAAAAGGAACATGCTAATGCTACTATTACTGTTTGTCATTCTCTAACTAAAGATTTAATTTATTTTACCCGTCAGGCAGATATTCTAATTGCAGCGGTTGGGAAACCTGAAATAATTAAAAGAGATATGGTTAAAGAGGGAGCAATAATTATCGATGTGGGTACCAATGAGGTAGGAGGAAAATTAGTGGGGGATGTAGCTTATGATGAAGTTTTAGGTAAAGTATCTCTTGTAACTCCAGTTCCGGGAGGAGTTGGGCCAATAACCAATGTTATGTTGATGCAGAATACCTTAAAAGCAGCAGAAAAATTAGTTAATTAATTTGCCAGTTTACTAATTATTATCAATTAATCAATAAGTAGGACAGACATCCCCTGTTTTCACAGGAGCAGGCTCGCCTGTCTATAGGAGGTAAGTAAAAAATGAAAGTTCGAACTTATAAAGCTAAGACTAAATGGCTGAAAGGCTTCAAAGCCGAAACCGAAATAAGAGAATTTAAGATTGGTATCGATGAACCTTTAGAGTTAAGAGGTACTAATACTGCTCCTAACCCGGTAGAGTTATTATTAACAGCTTTGGGTGGATGTATAGCATTATCATACCAAAGTTATGCTAAAAGATTTGAAGTAGATATAGAGGATTTAATCGTTAGTTTAGAAGGAGATATGATTCCTGGTGGTTGGGTTGATGAGAGAGGTAAAAAGAGAAGAGGGTTTAAACAGATTAGATATGAAGTACAAATAAAAACAAAAGCTACTGAAGAAAAGGTATTTCAACTTCATAAAATGGTTGAAGAAACATGTCCAGTGTCTGATATGCTGGTCAACCAGACAGAGATCAAAGGAAGCGTTAGTGTTAATTATTAGCAGGACAGGGATTTCGCCAGTCCTACTTTTTTGTTCTTTTCATTTTTTCGATATTTATCATTAAGGCAGTGATATCAGCAGGAGTAATTCCGGAGATTCTTTTAGCCTGTCCTAAAGAGATAGGTTGAATTTCGGAGAATCTTTCTCGTCCTTCATGAGAGATACCGTGAATTTTAAAATAGTCGATACCTTGAGGTATTTTATAATTTTCTAATTTTTTAAATATTTTTACTTGCGTTTTTTGGCGCTTAATGTATCCGGCATATTTTATTTGAATTTCCACTTGCTCAGTTACCGCAGTAGGAAGTTTTGGTCTTTGGGGATCAATGGAAACAGTCTGTTGATAAGTTACTTCTGGTCTGGTAAGCAGAGTAGTTAAATTTGCGGCTTGAGAAAGTGGGGTAGTATTCAATTTATATAGTAAATTATTTACTTCTTCAGTAGGATGAATAATTACTTCCTTTAATCTTTCTTTTTCTTTTTCAATTAATTCTTTTTTCTTTATAAATTTTTTATATCTTTCTTCCGCAATTAATCCCACTTTATATCCATAAGAAATGAGCCTTAAATCAGCATTATCCTGTCTTAATAGAAGTCGATATTCTGCTAAACCAGTTCTTAGCCGATAGGGCTCAGTCACACTTTTAGTAACTAAATCATCTATCTCTACGGCAATATAGGCCTCTGAACGATCCAGAATTAAGGGGTTTTTTCCAGCTATAAGCTGTACTGCATTTATACCAGCCATTAGTCCCTGTTCAGCTGCCTCTTCATAACCTGAGGTTCCATTTATCTGCCCCGCCAGGAATAGACCTCTAATCATTTTAGTTTCTAATGAGTATTTTAATTGGTTAGGGTAAATAATATCATATTCAATAGCATATCCATATCTGATAATTTCACAATTCTCTAGTCCCCTGATAGTATGTAGGGCCTCTTGTTGGGCATCAGCAGGTAGACTGGTAAAAAATCCTTGGAGATAAATTTCTTCCGTATGGTAACCCTCTGGTTCTAAAAATATCTGATGAGATTCTTTTTGGGGGAACCTAATTATTTTATCCTCAACCGAGGGGCAATATCTAATGGCTGCACTTTGAATAGTGCCATTGGAAAGGGGCACCCGATGGATATTATTACGAATTACTTGATGGGTCTTTTGATTGGTTCGAGTCAAAAATACCGAAAAATTTTTATATATTTTGCCCTCATTTTCAAAGGAAAAGGCTAAAGGGATATCGGCACTCTTTTGTTCTTTCATACTGGAAAAATTTACTGTTCTTCTGTCTATCCGAGGCGGAGTGCAGGTATTTAATCTCCCTATTTTAAAACCCAGTTCTTTGAGGTTCTCGGCAAGGTTAATCGAGGCAAGTTCACCTCCTCTTCCTGCTCCGTAGGTGGTTTTTCCGATATAGATTTTACCATTTAAAAAGGTACCAGTGGCTAAAATTACGGCAGGCGAAGAAAATTTTAAACCACTTTTGACTATTACTCCTTCTATTTGCTGATTATTTATTATTAATTCGGTTACCATCTCCTGTTTTAAATCTAAGTTTTCCTGGGTTTGCAGGGTATATATCATTTCTTGAGTATATAATTTTTTATCTATTTGTGCCCGTAAGGCCCACATCGCCGGACCTTTACTGGTATTTAACATTCTTATATGGATAGTAGCTTTATCAGTATTTTTAGCCATTTCTCCACCCAAGGCGTCGATTTCTCGAGCTACATGCCCTTTTCCCGGACCCCCAATAGAAGGATTGCAAGGCATTAAAGCAATATTATCTAAATTAGAAGTAACCAGAAGCGTTTTAGCGCCTATCTTGGCAGCAGCCAAAGCCGCTTCACAGCCAGCATGTCCCGCTCCTACCACAATTACATCATATTGATATTTTTTCACTTTTTAGTTCCCCTTTATCCCTAGATTATAATTTTGTTTAGCATATTCTATTATATTCTAATATTTATCGCAAGTTAATAAATTTTATGTTTTTTAAGTCAATTTAATATAAAAATTAACTATTAATTTTCCTTGCCTGAAAAATATTATTATGTTATACTTTAAACGGAGAGATGACCGAGTGGTCGAAGGTGGTTGCCTGCTAAGCAATTGAGCGGGTGTAAGCCTGCTCCGAGGGTTCGAATCCCTCTCTCTCCGCCAGTTTTACGGAAGTAATTTATAAAAAACACTACCCCAAATTTAGATTAAGATTAACTATCCTGGATTAGCTTAGAGAGAAATATAAAACTAAAAAGGATAAAGGGGGAATATCCATTGCTAGATTTTAAAATATATGACCCTCATCTCTGCCTGAATAGGTTAAGCAATGAGGGTGTTGGGTTTAATAGCTTAACAATAAAGTATCTAAAATTTGCTAGAGTTTTTTAGAAAGACATTAGCAAATTTTTTATTTTTTAATTAAGATTAAAATGATATATTTTAAAAAATCTATGAGGAGGTAAAATATGGAATTATCTGATAGAGGTGATTTAAAAGCTGATAATTTAATTGTTTGGGAGAAGACTATTCGGGAATTATTTCCTATGGCTATCCCAAACAATTGCAAATGGAAAGATATGGATAGTATAATTTCTGTTCTTAATAAGATAAGTTCTATAAACAGTTTAGCTCATACTTTATTCCCTGTCGGGGGAGGTCATGATCTAGTAGAGGTAGAAAAATCATTTGAGAAAGGAAGTATTGAATTAAGAACTCCACATTCAGTTAGGATTGTTAAACCCAAAGTATTGGAATTCAATTATTTTCCCACTCATATAGATTGGGCTTACTTTCGATTAGAAACTGGCGGATTAAAACCCTTCACTCCTAATCTTGATTTATCTTTGATTAAAGAAAAATTAACCGAGATAGAACCAGGTCGTTATGTAGAAAAAGAAATATGGGAAAAAGGATATCTGGGATATGATAAAAATGGTTATAGAATACTGTTACCTAAAAGTGCAAGAAAAATTTCCAGATATTTCAAAGGTTCATTTGTTATATTTGCTCAAAATTCCCTTTATAATAAAAATCATGTTACTTATGATGCCAGGCACGATAAAATGAATAGTAAAAAATTTCGACAATATATTGAAAAGTCTATTTTAAATTTAAGCAGTAATTCTTAGATGATATATTAATTGAATTTTATTAATCCAAAGGTTAGCTTACCTTAGGATATGTACTATAAATAAATAAAAGATAATTGAAGGTGATAATAGGAATGAGTATACACATTGGAGCAAAAGAAGGAGATATTGCCAGTACAGTTTTACTTCCCGGAGACCCTTTAAGAGCGAAATATATTGCTGAAAACTTTCTTACTAAAGCTACCTGCTATAATGAGGTGCGAGGTATGTATGGTTATACCGGAATTTACAAAGGCGAAAAAGTTTCCATTCAAGGCACCGGCATAGGAATTCCCTCCATTTCCATATATGTTAATGAACTTATCTCCAGTTATAAAGTTGGAAATTTGATCCGCATCGGAAGTTGTGGTTCGATGCAGCCGGATATAAAAATAAGAGATGTTATTTTAGCCATGAGTGCATCGACAGATTCGAATATTAATAAAATACGCTTTAATGGGGTAGATTACGCTCCCACTGCCAATTTTCACTTATTAAAAAAAGCTTATGATGTTGCCTTAAAAAAAGAAATAAAAGTAAAGGTGGGAAGTGTGTTAACTGAAGATACATTCTATAGAGATAAACCTGATTCCTGGAAAATATGGGCTCAATATGGAATTTTAGCGGTGGAAATGGAAACAGCGGCATTATATACTTTAGCAGCAAAATTTAAGGTGAATGCCCTCTCTATTTTAACAGTTTCCGATAGTTTGGTGACTAAAGAAGAAACTACTTCCGAAGAACGTCAGAAGACTTTTAACCAGATGGTGGAGATTGCTTTAGAATTAATCAAATAATAAATTAGTTAAAAAATATGAATATAAACGGATGGTAAAATATGAAAAAAAGTTCGATAGAACGTTTTTGGGAAATAGATTTTCTGCGGGGAATTGCCATCATTATGATGGTGCTTTACCATTTACTTTATAATCTGCACTATTTTGCTCATTACAATATCAATGTCTATTCTGGTTTTTGGATGTATTTTGCTCGGGCAACCGCCACGATATTTATTTTTTTAGTCGGAGTATCTATTAGCATAAGTTTCTCCCGGACAAAAAATATTTCTTCCGATACTAAAGAGGCGAGATTATTTTTAAAATATCTCCGTAGAGGTTTAAAAGTGTTCTCTTGGGGTTTAATTATCACTTTAGTAACCTGGGTTTTTTTGCGAGAAGGTTTTGTTATTTTTGGCATACTTCATCTGATCGGAATTTCCATTATTTTAGCTTATCCTTTTCTTAAACTTCGCTATTGGAACCTATTAATTGGATTATTTTGCCTATTTTTAGGTGCCTATTTAAAGGGTTTCGTTTTTAATTTTTATTGGTTATCCTGGTTAGGGTTTAGACCAGCTCAATTTTATTCAGTGGACTATTTTCCGCTTTTACCTTGGTTTGGATTAGTTTTGATCGGAATATTTTTTGGTAACTTGCTCTATCCAGATTACTCTCGGAAATTTCAGCTGGCTAATTTTTCTTCTTTTTCAGTGATAAAAATTTTCTGTTTTTTAGGAAAACATTCATTATTTATTTACCTGATCCATCAGCCCTTGATCATTGCCTTGCTCTATTTTTTTGGAATGGCAAAGATAAATTTATTCTAATTTTTCTATTATTTTTAAAGTTTTTTCCCTAAAAGACCTTAATTATGGTTTTTGCCGCTTGAGATTTTTTACTGCGGTATTAAATTGATCTCCCCGGTCAAATTCATTTTTAAACATTCCAAAACTAGCGGCAGCAGGAGAGAGAAGAATAATCTCGTTTGGTTGGGTTTTTTGCAGGGCAGCTTCCACCCCTATTTTCAGGTTTGAAGCAAGGATAATTTTTTCTGGATCAAAATATTTTTTTAAGGCAGAGAATATTTTTGGGGAGGCATCATAATCTGGGTGTTGCAAGAGGATAATCTTTTTAATTTCTTTATTTTTCCCGATGGCTTTCCCTAATTTTTCATAATCTAATTTTTTATCTTTACCACCCAAGATTAAAATAATAGACTGTTGAGGAAAAGATTCTAAAGCAGCCAAAGTTGCCTCTGGAGTAGTAGAACAACTGTCATTATAAAATTTTATTCCTTTGAACTCCCTAATGAATTCTAATCTATAAGGAAGGCCAGGAAAATTTTTTATAGCCCTTAGAATAATTTCAGCTGGAATTTTATGAATGAAACCTACTGTCCCGGCCGCTAAAATATTTTCCAGATGGTGTGTTCCAGGTAGAGTAAGATTAGAAATTTTTGCAAAAGGTATTTTATGTTCTCCTGATTGAAAAAACAAATTATCTTTTTCTAAATAACTACCTGGTTCTATTTTTTCTTTAGTGCTGAACCAGTAAACCTGTGATTTAGTTTCTTCTTTAACCTGGATAGTCTCTTCATTGTCAAAATTTACTACTAAGTTATCCTTAGATCTTTGATGTTGGAAGATTAGTTTTTCTGCCTGAGCATATTCTTTAAAATTAGGATAGCGATCTAAATGGTCAGGTAGGATGTTGGTTAAAACTGCAGTTTGAGGTCTAAATTTATGCTTCTTCATCCCTTCCATCTGCCAGGTAGATATTTCTAAGATTACCCAAGTTTGAGGGGTGATTTTTTCCAAAATATCTAAAACAGAAATACCGATATTACCAGCTAAGGCTACTTCTTTTTGGGCTTCTTTAAAAATATGGTATATCAGAAAAGATACCGTGCTCTTACCTTTAGTTCCAGCAATGGCAATTATTTTTTTAGAGGGGCAAAGTTGGAAGAAGAATCCCAAATCTGTTTCTATGGGGATTCCTTGGCTTCGGGCTATCTTTAAATATTTAGAATGGTGGGGAATTGCCGGATTTTGAATAACCATGTCAGTGTTAATAAAATCTTCTTCCCGGTGTCGGCCTAAGACATATTTAATATTGAAGCCTTTTAATTTCTCCAAAGAAGGGTTTAGTTCTTCTTTAGTTTTTAAATCAGTAACTAAAATTTGAGCACCAGCTTTTACTAAAAACTGAGTAACTCCCAATCCTCCTTGATTTAATCCTAATCCCATTATAGTGATTCTTTTATTTTTTAAGTCTTCAAAAATTTTAGTCATTTAAGGCATAATCCTCTTGTATTTATTCTTCTTAAATAGAGTTAAACAATTCGCTTTCTAAATATAGCAAAATTAAACTAAAATTTCAATTAATAAAAATCGTATTGCCTATAATACATTATAACCAACTAACCAAACACTAACGACTATTCACTATTTACTAACGACTATTTATTTGACTAAGGATTTAAATTATAATAGAATCAAGATTAAGATTTTTATAGTGCGCCCGTGGCTCAATTGGATAAAGCAACTGACTACGGATCAGTAGATTAAGGGTTCGAGTCCCTTCGGGCGCACCAGTTCTCCCGAAAGTCTTCATTAAAATATGCTAAAAAATAAGGATAAAGATATCGAATTAATGCAAGAAGCTCTAAAAGAAGCTGAAATTGCTTATTCTCACCAGGAAGTACCAATTGGAGCAGTAGTTGTTTACCAAAATAAAATAATTGCCCGAGTTCATAATCGAAAAGAAGAATTACAGGATCCTACTGCTCACGCTGAAATCTTAGCCCTGCAAGAGGCTGCCAGGTATTTAGGAAGTTGGCATTTAGAAGATTTAGACCTTTATGTAACCTTGGAGCCTTGCCCCATGTGTGCCTATGCTATGCTTCAGGCCAGAATTAAAAGATTAATATTTGGTACTCCTGACCCTAAGGCTGGAGCAGCAGGCAGCATTATCAATATTGTGCAGGATAAGAGATTTAATCATCAAATAGAAGTAGTAAGCGGTGTTTTAGAAGAAGAATGTCGATTAATTTTACAAAGATTCTTTCAAGAAAGACGATGATTTAAAAGGAGAGGTGGCTCAGTCTGGTTGAAAGCGCTCGACTCGAAATCGAGTAGGCAGGTAGTCCCTGTCTCGCGGGTTCGAATCCCGCCCTCTCCGCCAGTTGGGAAATGTTTTTGTTGACTCGCCCTTTGCGAGGGCTCGCCAACCGATTTTAAGCGCAAATTGGATTTTTTTATCTTTGTCCCGCTACTGCGGGGCTGGCCAGAAGCGGGCTTCCCTCATTTTTAATTTGATTGAATTCATAAAATCTGATAGTATTATATTGAAAGAATAGCATAACACTTTCGTACTATCAAATAATTGAAAATATGGCAACAGAAATCAACATAGGCGAGAATATAAAGAAGTATCGAAATAAGCAGGGATTATCCCAAGAGGATTTTGCTAAAAAGTCTGGCGTGAAATACACTACCCTGACCAAAATTGAGAGCAATGTAATTAAAAAGCCCTCCGTGTTATCATGGCAAAATTAGCC
>PFIP01000077.1 GCA_002782675.1 Candidatus Infernicultor aquiphilus | reverse complement strand
AGAAGGTGCTAATCTGCCCGCCTCTAATATCTGTTGTAATACTTCTTCGGGAATTTCTTTTTCCCGATAACTACGAACACTCTGTCTTTTTTTAATTGCCTCTAATACCATTCTATTTCCTCCTTCAAATTATTATAATGAGCTTGATAAATCAAACCCTTACGTGATCTGTGCTTTGAAGAAATTTTGCTTTTATTTGTTATTATAATATTCTTTTTACTTATTATAATACAAATTTTTAATTATGACACCTTTTATTCTAACAAAAAATATTATAAAAATAAATATTTTATAAACTAAGTATAGAAAATCTGGGATGTATTGTTATACAACCCTACTATATATGATTTAGTTTAGTAGCAATTTTATTTCTTAATTTTTCTACAAATATTCAAAAAAATTTGCAAAATTGTTTTGAAGTGATATAATTAATTTAGAAAAGACTATTTTTTTTAAATTACTTTTTGGGTCTTTTGGGAGATTATTGGTTATGGAAATTACTTCAAGGCAAAAAGAATTTTTAGTAGTTTTAATAGAATTATACCAGCAGAAAGGTTCTCCTATTCATTATTGTGAAGTTGCCCAAAAATTAGGAGTTAGTAAATGGACTTCTTATGATATGCTACAATTACTCCACAAAGAAGGCTTTCTGAATGTAGAATATATAATCCCAAAATCAGACCAATATAAATTGTGCAAATTGGGCCGTTCTACCATAACTTTTTACCCTACCGAAAAGGGATATGCCATATCTACTCTTCTAATAAAAAGAAGGCTCCCAACAAAGATGGCTGAGTTAAATAAATTAAAAGAAGAGATTACTCAAAAATATGACGAACTTAAAGAAAAGTTTAATATAAAAGATCTTCTTAGAGATTTCTTACCAACCAAGTCTCCTCTTATTTTCTGTGCTTGTTTATTGCTAATTTTAATACTTCTTATTAAAAAAATAGCCCAGAGTGTTGCAGAAATGCAATTATTAAGTCAAATTTTACCTTCTAATGTATCTAATGCTTATGCTGAATTAGCTCTTACGGTCTTTGCCGGAATATGTTTAGGAGTACTGGCCAAATATATTAATAAAATTCCTAAATCTGCAACCATACAAAATAATAACCTGGATGAATATTTAAATTATATTCAAACTTATAATCAATATATCTCGCAGATGGATAAAAAAGAAAAAAGATCCTTATTAAATTTCTTAAAAGATATTTTAGATGAAATAAATATAAAAAATAAAAAGTAAATTTTTCAAATAATTTTAATAATTTTATTATAGGAGGAAAAGATTATGGATTATATTGAGAAATTTAAAAATTACACTACTAAACAAACTATAAATCTTATCATAAAAGCCTTAGTTAATACTTCTGATAATAATCTGATTCGACTAACTTATGCCGCAGAAAAAATTGCCCCGAAGTTCAAACCTAAAATAGGCAGGGTTAGAAAATTATTCGAAGACAAGGCTCCAGCCTATCGGTTAGCAAAAAAAGTATTAAAAGAAATCTACCCTAATGTTCGTGACAAGATGGTATTAAATTTTATGATTAACTATATTTTAATGGGTCCAAAAAATAGAGAGGATTTTCAAAAAAAAGAAGGCATCCCCTGTCCTGCTACTATAGTTATCAGCCCTACCATGAGATGTAATCTTAGGTGTACGGGGTGTTATGCCGGAGATTATTCTAAAAAAGATGACCTCCCCCTTGAATATGTAGATAAAGTTATAACTGAAGCTAAAGGAATGGGAACTTGTTTTTTTGTTATCTCTGGCGGTGAACCTTTTATAAGAGATGATATGTTAGATATCTATAAAAAACATCACGATGTCACTTTTATGATTTATACTAATGGAACCTTTATAGATAGAGATATGGCTTTTAAATTACAGGAATTAGGTAATGTTGCCCCAGCTATAAGTATAGAAGGGCTTAAAGAAGAAACCGATAATCGACGAGGCAAAGGAGTATGGGAAAAAATAATGCAGAGTATGGATAACTGTAAGGAAGCCAGACTAATTTATGGCTTCTCTGCTACTCCTACCAGATATAATACCGAAATTATCTATAGTGATGAACTTATGAAATTATTAGTAGAAGAAAAGGGTTGTATGTTTGGTTGGTACTTTACTTATATCCCTATCGGCAGAAATCCTGACGTAAACCTAATGCAAACTCCAGAACAAAGATTATATGGTTGGAGGAGGGTCAATTACCTAAGAAGTACCTATCCGGTCTTTATTGGAGATTTCTGGAATGACGGGATGCATGTAGGAGGATGTATTGCCGGAGGTCGCCAATCCGGATATTTACATGTAAACGTAAAAGGAGATTACGAACCCTGTGTCTTTACCCACTGTGCTACTCATAATGTAAGGAATGCCTCTTTAAAAGAGGCCTTAGCTTCTCCCTTATTTAAAGCTATAAGAGCAAGACAACCTTATTCCGAAAACTTAATGTTACCTTGTATGATTATTGACAACCCAAAGGTACTAAGAGAGGTGGTTAAAGAATCTAACGCTTATCCCACTCATGGTAATGCTCAAACAGTAATAACTGAATATGCAGATTATTTAGATAAATACGCTAAAGAATACGGTGAACTTTCTAAACCTTTCTGGAAAAAAGTATATGTAAGAAAAGAAGGTATGCCTAAAACCATTCCTGAAAAACTTGAAGATATAAAAATATTGCTAGAAGAAATAAAAAAGTAAAAAATTATATCTTTTTTTCTCTTTGAGATATAATCATACCAAAAATTATCAACAATCCTCCTATCCAGGCGATAAGGCCTACCTTCTCTCCCAAGAGAAGGTAGGCAAACATCGCACTAAATATCGGTTCCCCAGAAAATATAATCGCGGTTTTAGTGGCGGTAGAATATCTTTGGAATTTATTTTGCATATAAAAAGCCAGAGCAGTAGCAAATATTCCGGTTAATATAATAGACCACCACACGCCAGAAGGGTAATATAAATGAATCCCCGGCCTTTCAAAAAATAGAGCCATTAAAAAAGATAATACAAATACTGTAGTCAATTGAACCATTACCAATAAAACATAATCCACCTTCCTGACGTATAAACCAACTGATATTATGTGCATTGCGAAAGATACTGCACACAATAAAACTAAAAAATCACCAAAATTAAAAATAAAGCTACTATTATAATTTAGAAACTACAATCCAATAAATGCTAAAATTACCCCTAGAATAGAGTTTTTGGAAATTTTTTCTCTTATAAAAAAATGAGAAATAATAGGAACTAAAACCACAGACAATCCAGTAATAAACCCAGCTTTAGTAGCAGTAGTATACTTTAAACCTACAGTCTGGAAAGTATATCCCAGGAAGAGAAAAATTCCGATTAAAGACCCTTTTTTAAGAATCATCTTATTGATATTTTTTAGCCTTTTCCAAAATATTAGGCCTAAAATAAAAGCGGCCCAAAAGAAGCGGTAAGCTAAAAAGGTAAAAGGCATAATTTGGTCAAGAATACCTTTTATTATGGCAAATGTAGAACCCCAAATAACTACTATCCCTAATAAATAAATTTCTGCTTGAATACCTTTCATAGATACTTGTTCTCTTTCCTTTTAATAATTTTTATATATCTTTCTGGAACCAGCCATTTTCTAATCCCTCTTCCTTAAAAGCCTGTAACGCTTCCCGATATTCTTCTCTATTTATCTTTCGAGAGAGGAGAGGAAATTGGCTGGCTTGATAGGCTGGAAAATATTGAGCCATTAAGCTGATATAAGTATGCGGAGAAATCTCTCGAGCAATAAAACGCATAATCTTTCTGCTTCCGCTTAAACCTCCTGGTAAAACTAAATGCCGAACAATTAATC
>PFIP01000069.1 GCA_002782675.1 Candidatus Infernicultor aquiphilus | reverse complement strand
ATTATTAGTCGGTTGTAGCTGGCTTTCTCTGGGACTTTTAAATATCTTTGACCCCCAGGCACAGATAAGGATAAAAAACTTTGACTATACGGATGATTATAAAAATATTGTAACTTTTGATGTGTTTACTATAAATCAAGTGGAATTTATTGGCTCAGGTTTTGAATTAGAATATTATAGAGGAAATACAAAATTAAATTCATTAGAAAGTTCAATTGGAGTTAATTATTATGTAGCTCCTTCGAGTGCACCGGGAGTAGAAGGTACATCTACTAAAATTACAGATTTATGTCTTTATTCATCAGGAGTATTAGATTATGTAAAATCAAATTCTGCTTTTAATGAAATTACAACTGATTTATACATTGTTGGTAAAGATGACGCAAGGCATGATTTGAAGATTAAAGTTGCGAGTGGTTTAGCAGCATTAGGAGTAGATAATAAAGCACCTATTGCAAATATTAGTTATAAACCAACAAGCGGAGATTGTCCTTTAACTGTTTTCTTTGACGGGTCAACATCTGAAGATGGAGGAGATGGTCTTGGAATAGCGAAATTTGAATGGTATCTTCCCGAAATATCATCAAGTATTATATCAACCGATATATCTTTTTCACATACATTTTCTTGTGCTTTAGTTACTGATAGCGAAGAAGTAATTACCGTAAGTTTAACTGTTACTGATTATTATGGGAATGAAGGTTCTGCTGCTGAAAGTGTGACCATTACAAATCCAGATGCAACCTCAAGTGGCGGATGCACAGGTTAATATAGTCTATTAGGTAAACAAAAGGAGACAGGCTACTTTTTACATGAAAAAAGTGTGAAAGCAGTCTGTCTTTTTTATTTGCTCATTGTTTTTATAATTTTGTAGGGGCACAATGAATTGTGCCCATTATTGCGGGGTCGATGAATCGAATCCCTACAGTAAATAGTAGACAGGCGAACCTGCCCCCCCATTTTCTTAACTGTTACTGCAAATAAAGCACCATAATTAATTAAAGTAAATATTATTCTAAAAAATAGGCGAGTTATAATAAAATATTAGCTCGCCTATTTTTTTTATAACAGAACCGGCGAGACGCCTGTCCTGCGGATTTTATGGTGATTTTTGGTAGGGGTCGGATTCATCCGACCCGAGATTCCTTACGGGCTTGATAAATCAAGCCCCTACAAACACAAAAATTCTTATTCTTTAAATCAAGCACCTACTTTTTAAGTAATTTGTGAAATATTCTTATACCTATACGCTAAACGCTATACGCTAAATATAGTGAATGAAATAAGTAACAAAGCCTTATAAACCAAAATGTTCACTAATCATTTTGTTTATTTTGTTTATAATTTCCTGGTCTTCAATATTTCCTATTTTATTTATTAACTTTTTCTTATCTATGCTTCTAAGTTGTATAATCATTATTTTGGAATTTTCATTTAAACCTGCTGATTCCTTTGGAATATACACTTCGAAGGGGTATACTTTGTTTATATTAGAAGATAAGGGAGCAACTGTAACTAAGGGTGAAAACTGATTGTGAATATCGTTAGATATAATTACAGCGGGTCTTTTCTTCTTTACTTCGTGTCCAACAGTAGGGTCAAAATTGACTAAATATATTTCTCCTTTTTTAGGATATGCCATCATTTATAGTCCCCTCGAATTCTTGATTTTCTGTTTTTATTTCAGGGTAAGCATCTTTATAAGCTTTTATTAGGGTTTGTTCTTTTTGCTTTTGGAATTGTTTTTTTAATAAATCAGCAATAAATTTACTTCTCTTTCTATCAGGAATTACTTCTCTTAGGGTATTGACTAAATCTTTGGGTAATGAAATAGTTACTTTTTCTTGAGTAGTCATAATATACCTCCGTCTAATTAGGATATCTATTTATTACATAATAACATTATTATTTTTATTATCAAGGGGAAAATCGATTTGAAAATATTATTTAGCGGGTTCGATGAATCGAACCCCTACATCATATAATAGACAGGCGGGATGCCTGTCCTACTTTTTTTCCCCTCAAGATTACTTGGAATGACATTTTATGTAAATAACATATTGATATATTTTGTAATTTATATTATATTTTTAATAGAACAGTAAGGAGTGAATTAGAAAAAAGAGGTGGACGGAAAATTTTAAATATTGAAGATGGTGATATTGTCCGATTTACTGTAGAGGACAATAAGATAGTTATTGCCCCAGGGGCGATTGTGGATAAAGACCAGGCATATTTTTTTGGCGAGAGATGCCAGAAGGAGATTAGAGAATCAGAGAAGGAGTTTAAAGAGGGAAAATATTCTTCTTTTACATCAGCGTCCTTCCTTGCGAAATAAAACCATAAAAGGCACTATTAATACATGGGAATTTAGTATCAACAAAAATTATAGATGTATATATAGAAAGGAAAAAGAGGAAGCATATATTCTGGCTATAGTAAAACATGAAGATACCTTTTAAGAAAAAAGCTATGAAAGTAGCCTGTCCGTTTTTTTTATTTATACAATATGATTAGATACTGAAAAACTGGTAAACAAAACGAAAAAATGATATTATAAAATAAATATATTTTTTAAGTATAACTATTATATGGCTAAATCCAATTAATAATTTTAGAGGTTACAATATGCGACGACTTACTAAATGCCTAAATATTTCAAGAAAGGAAAAGAATTTATTATTACGTTGCCGGGAATCTATTTATAAGATATCTCCTAAGGCAAAAGTTATTCTTTATGGTTCAAGAGCTCGCGGAGATGACGTTCCTGAATCTGACTATGATTTACTTGTTTTAGTAGACCACCCAGTAACCCTTAGAGAGGAGGATATTTTTCGTCAACAATTATTCCCTATAGAAATTGAGACTGGTTATGTTCTTACTCTAAATATGTATCATTTAAGTGATTGGGATAGTCTCTTATATAAGGTAATGCCTTTTCGCCAAAATGTAGAAAGAGAAGGTTTAGTAATATGAAAAAAGAAATTAGGACTTTCCTCTTCTAAACATAGTGGTGTAAGAGCACTTTTCCATCAGAATTTTGTAAAAAATGGATTAATAAATAGAGAAATGGGAAAATTTTATGATAAGCTTTTTGATACACGGCAAAAAGGGGATTATGCGGATTTAGTATATTTTGATAAAAAAGAGGTAGGTTCTTGGTTTGATGAAGCTAAAAAATTTATAAGTTCTATTAAAAATATAATCGAATAAATAAGGTAATAAAAAAGGAACAGGCTATTTTTTGGAGAAAAAAAATACAATAAGTAGCCTGTTCTCTTTTTGAGCTTTTTGCGATGTTCGGAAAGCCAGGCCGCACA
>PFIP01000155.1 GCA_002782675.1 Candidatus Infernicultor aquiphilus | reverse complement strand
TGACATAAGATAGAATATCAATAAGTGGTCTAAATATGGAAAAGATTAACAATTGATATAGGTTTGCTTTATAATAATCCCGGTTAATTTTTCCAAAATCATCTTTAAATTTTTCTTCCTGATTAAATACCTGAACTAATGAAATACCAGAAATCGATTCTGATAAAAAACTATTTACTTTAGCTAAAGTAAGTCTTACCTTTCCATATGCTTCCCGAGCATATTTTTGAAACAGATAAAGCATAAAGAAAATTAGCGGAATAATTCCAAGCACCAGGATACTTAATTTAATCGATAACCTAAACATAATAATAAAAATGCCTATAACGGTGATAATGTCTTTTCCAGAATACACCAAAACATCGGTAAATAATTCTCGGAGAGCATCAATATCATTAGTTACTCTGGTAACCAATCTCCCGATAGGGTTATTATTAAAGAAATTAAGGGAAAGAGACATTAGATGTCTGGTAAGATCGCTTCTTAAATCATATAGCACATTTTCACTAACTAAGGCCATCATAATTACCTGAAAATAATTGAAAATAAAAGTGAAGATGAGAAGTCCCACATAGATTAGAGCAAATAATTTTACATTTTTCAAATCATTAGATCTTAATATTCTAATATCATCCTGGGATATTTTTGGTATCTCCGAATAAGGAATAAAAACCCCTTGAGCAGTTTTAGTGATATGGAGCTGATATTTTTTTAATAGATTTACACTTTCATCACCTTTGAACAAGATATATTTTTCTGGCCCGATAAGGGAATCTTCTTCTAACCGGAGATACTCCTCTTTACTTAATATATTGGAAGGTATAAAGATAAATTGATCAGTTAGAATACGATAAGATTTATGTTGATTAGTAATTTCGATTGATTTATCATTACGAATTAACCTTAGATGACTTCTCTCCATATAATTATCTACTACCTTCTTAGTTATCAGCGGGAGGCAAATCTGTATCCCGCTTAGAACCAAAACCAGGACAAATATGATCATAATCTTCCCTAAATAAGGACTACCATACTGCCACAGTTTTGAGAATATTTTTTTATCTGCCCCGGAATATAATTTTTCGTCTTCCATCTCTATTCTTCCAATTTTTGTATTTTATAAATACCTTTATATATATCAGACTTTTTAATCAACTCTCGGTGAGTACCACTGTTTTCCACTCGGCCTTGATCTAAAACAAATATATTATCCGCATTTATAAATGAAGAGATTCGATGTGATATAACTATAGTAGTAATCCCACGAGAATAATTCCTTAAATTTTTAATTATTTTTCTTTCTGTATCGGTATCCACCGCACTCAAGGCATCATCAAGAATAATCACTTTAGGCTTTCTAATAATTGCTCTGGCTAAACATAATCTCTGCTTCTGCCCGCCAGAAAGAGTTACCCCTTTTTCACCAACTATGGTCTTATACTGATCTTTTAACTCCATTATATTTTGGTGTATGGAAGCGATTTTACAAGCTTCAATTATCTCTTCATAAGTAGTATCTGGCTGACCAAATCTAACATTTTCCTCTATGGTTTCCGAGAAAAGAAAAGAATCTTGAGGAACATATCCTATACTTTCTCTGACCGCTGCTATTTTAATCTTTCTATAATCAATAGAATCATAAATAATTTCCCCGCTTTGGGGTTCAATTACCCGTAAAATTAATCTGGCTAAAGTACTCTTACCAGAACCTATTTTCCCGCAAACACCTACATACTGCCCTTTCTTTATATGGATATTTATATTCTCCAAAACCATTTGCCCATTATAAGAGAAATTAACTTTCTCAAACTTTATATCCCCCTGAAGGTTCCGGTATTCTGCTTTTGGAATATCCTGGATATCCGATTTTTCCCTCAAAAATTCATTAATACGTTGGTAAGAAGCATTACCTCTTTGAAATATATTAGTAACCATTCCTATGGCGGTCATCGGCCAAACAATAATTCCCAGATAGGAAAAGAAAGCCACCAGTTCTCCAGTGGTAAGTTCATTAAGGATAACTTGTTGGCCTCCCACCAAAAGTATTATCGCCATTTCTATTTGTGCTAATATAAAGATCAGGGGAAACATAGTCCCCCAAATTTTGATCAGGGTTATGTTCTCATTTACATAATGCCGACTTAATTTATCAAAGTTTTTAGCTTCAGATTCTTCTTGTTGAAAGGCCTGAATTATTTTTATTCCAGAGATCATTTCCCGAACCTTTTCAGTCATTGATGAAAAGGTCTCCTGAACACTTTTAAATTTTTTAAACAATAATCTTATAAAAAATATGGAAATAAAAGAAATAATAGGAAGGGGGATGATAGCAAAAAGGGTAAGTTTTACATTAAGAAACAACATAAACACCAAAGTGGCTATAAAAAGAAAAACCGCATCAAAACCGGCAATCACACCAAAAGCGCAAGCCCTTCTTACCGATTCCATATCCTTAGTCATATGAGCCATAATATCTCCGGTTTTGGTTCTATTAAAAAAAGAACTGGAAAGGGTAAGTAAATGTTTAAATAATCGATTTTTAAAATCCATCTCTATAAAATGAGCTTGGCCAATAATTATTATTCTCCAGAAAAATCTAAAGATTCCGATAGCTATAGCCAGGGCAAAGATTAAGAGAGTAAATTGCAGGAGGTAAAAATAGTCATTATTAGGAGAAGGGAGAGAAATAATATAATCTATGGATCTTTGAATTATACGGGGTGAAATTAGTTGAGCAATATCCACTGCTACCAACATAAAAAATCCAAAAAACATCTTAAGGGAAACTTTTTTGTAGTAGGAAAAGATAAATTTAATCAACATAAATATAATAATATAGTGTAAATATAAATATTGTCAATTAAATCAGTAGCCTACCAAGTGACAAGGAGGATCCCCTTGTCACTTGGTAGGCAATTATTATTTATATTTTTCTTCCAATAATTCTTTTGCTCGCTTACTATAATAAGGATGATCACTGGCGGCAGCCTTCTCTAGAAAGGGCTTAGCCAGAGTCTTTTCTCTCATATCTATTAGTAACTCTGCATAAAAAACTTGACCTTGAGGATCATCGGGGAAATATTTTTGAAACTCTTCAAAATATCCCAGAGCTCTCTTTTTATTTTTCATCGGGAAGGGCAATTGATGCCAAAATCGTCCTAAGCACAACATCGGACCACCATCTTCATACATCTTATCCATGGCATAGGAAGTCTCAAAAGCATTTTCGGTACTTTTTTTCAGGCCTTCTTTTAAGGCTTTAAGTATGCTAACTCCATCAGAGTAAGTCCCGGCACTGACTCCATACCAATAATGTCCATCAATCTTTTCTGGCATGAGTTCTATTGCTTTTTTGCCATAATTCATACCGTCTTTACCATATTTTTTACAAATGTCTTCCCAGCCTTCTATTTCTTGCTGGAAAGCTAAGTTAGCATATTCCCGATGGGCCCTGGCACATTTCCAGTTAGTTTCATAATCATTTGGATTAGCTTCTACTGCTTTAATATAAAGAGGGATAGATTCTAAGATACTGTTGATATCTCCTTTCTCAAAAAGAGCATCTGCCGACATAATAAGAGAATCCTCAGCTAGTGAAGTAAAAGAAAAAAAGTAAACAATAAGATACAAGTAAGCGTAAAGAAAAGATATTTTTTCATCCTGACTCCTCCTAATTATAATATAATAATTTAATAATTTTAAATACCGAATATTTCTAGGTATAGTAAAGCTCTTTATCTATTTATGGTTATACTTCCACCACATCCTTAACTTCAGGAACTTCCTGTTTTAACATCCTTCCAATACCCATCTTCAAGGTCATCTGACTCATCGGACAACCAAAACAGGCACCCTTTAATTTTACTTTCACTATTCTATCGGGAGTGACTTCTACCAACTCTACATTTCCTCCCTCAGCTTGCAGAGATGGTCTTATCTTCTTTAAAGCAGACTCTACTCTTTCTTTTAAGGTATCTTTCTCTTTGGTCATATATATCCTCCTTTGATTTTAAAATATTTATTTAATTTATTACCCTTAATACAATACGGTTATTTCCCAAAAAGCTAAATAATATTTTCAACAAATTTTATATAGCAATACCGGGTCGGATAAATCCGACCCCTACATTATCATTCCCAGATCAGGTCGAGGACAGGTTTGTTTACTTTTTGGGGGACAACCACAACCACATTACAAGAAAAACAAAAATTAGTTTTATTATTTAATAATTTTCACTCTTCACTTCATAATAAGCGCGGGGGTGCTTACAGACCGGGCAGATTTCAGGCGCCTCAGGTCCTTCATAGATCCTGCCGCAATTTCGGCATTTCCATAAAGTTTTACCTACTGGTCTTTTAAAAACTTGACCCTCTTTAACTTTTTCCAGAAGTTTCTGGTAACGCTCCATGTGTTCTTTTTCAATTTCAGCAATCCCGGCAAACATTTTAGCAATTTCTTCAAACCCTTCCTCTCGTGCTTCTTTAGCCATACGGGGATACATCTCGGTCCATTCGAAATTTTCCCCGGCTGCCGCTGCTTTTAAATTCTCACTCGTATTTCCAATCCCCTCTAACTTTTTAAAATGGAGCTTGGCATGTTCCTTTTCGTTTTCAGCTGTTTCTAAAAAAAGAGAGGCGATCTGTTCATATCCTTCTTTTTTAGCTACCGAAGCAAAATAAGTGTATTTGTTTCTGGCTTGAGATTCTCCCGCAAAAGCCTCCATTAAATTTTTTTCAGTTTTTGTTCCTTTTATATTTTTCATTTTTTTATTTCCCTCACCATTTTTATAAAAAATATATTTATTTAACCTTTATAAATTTTTATGTTTTTCTGCTATTTCACCGGCTAATCTTATTAAAGAATCATAATCTTCTTCTTTGGGGTAACCCTTTATTATTACCGGGGAAAGGATTTCTACTTTTAAATTGTTTATCATGGCCGTAATATCTTGCAACATTTTTCCTCCCCATCCATAAGAACCAATAATCGAGGCATATCTTAATTTTGGTCTTAAGGCATTGGCCAGATAAACTGCTGACACTACCTGGGGATGTGCTCCAGTTAAAACCGTAGGTGAGGCAATTACGATAGTGGCAGCATCAACTAAAGCCATAGCTAATTCACCTATATCGGTCCGGGTAAGATTAAAGGGTTGGACAGTTATTCCATTTTTCATTAACTCTTCAGTTAAGATATAGACCATCTCCTTAACGCTATCATGCATAGAAATATAAGGAATAACTACCTCATTCTTAACCTCATCGGAAGTCCATTCTCTATAAGCTGACAAAATAAATTCTGGACGAGGATAGATCTGGCCGTGACTGGGGGCAATAGTTTTAATCTCTAATTTTTTTAATCTCTCTAAATGTTTTTTGATATTGCTGCGGAAAGGCATCATAATCTCTGCATAATAACGTTTGGCGGCAAAATAAACTTTAGACTCATTATCCACCCATAAATTGCTCTCGGCAAGATGTGCCCCGAAGAGGTCACAACTGAACAAAATCTTGTCCTCCTCTAAGTAAGTTAACATAGTTTCCGGCCAGTGCACCCAGGGGGCAAAGATAAACTGTAAAGTTTTCCCTTCCAAAGAGAGGGTATCACTATCATGGACAGTTAAAATTCTATCTTCTTTAATAAGAAGGTGTTCTATCAACATTTTTTTACATTTTTCATTAGTAACTACTTTTGCTTCCGGATATAATTCTAATATTATGGGGATAGCTCCAGAATGATCTTGTTCGGCATGATTTACCACTAAATAATCAAGCTGCTCTATCCCTAAATCATCTAAATTATCTAATAAAACATCTTCTTTGGTCGGATCAACTGTATCGATTAAAGCTGTTTTTTCCTGACCTTTTATCAGATAAGAGTTATAACTGGTGCCCTCAGGAAGAGGAATAAGTTCATCAAATAACCTTCTATCCCAGTCAATTGCCCCAACCCAATAAATATCTTTTTTTATTTCTTTTACCGCCATTTTAGCTCAGCTCCTCAAACTCATCTTTGCCTGCTCCACATATCGGGCAGACCCAATCATCAGGAAGATCTTCAAAAGGAGTGCCGGGATTTACTCCTGATTCTGGATCTCCCTTTTCAGGATCATAAATATATCCACAAACTGAACATTCATATTTAGCCATTTTTTCTAACTCCTTTCTTTTTTTATTATTTTCTATTTTCTTATTATCAGCAATATAGGTAGGTGCAGTTTGGGGAGAGATGCCTTTCTTTATTTGATGGTAATAATCATAAGTTAATGGTTTTGCTTTTTTAATATTTTCAGCCTCGACCACTTTCCCTACAAACAAAGTATGAGTCCCGACATCGATGGCCTGGATAACTTCTGCTTCGAGATAAGCTATAGTGTTTTCCATAATTATAGGTGAACCGGTTACTCCGATTTTATAATTTATCCCCTCAAATTTATCTTGGTCTCTTCCCGATTTAAAACCAAATCTTCCAATAAATTTCATATCAACTTCCTGTTCTAATACTGAAACAGCAAAGACCTTACTTTGAGTAATAAAATCATGGGTAAAATTCTTTTTATTAATACTAACCGCTATGGTGGCAGGTTCTGCAGTTATTTGAAACACTGTATTAGCAATCTGTCCATTTATTTGGTCTTCCTTTTTTGAACTGACTATATAAATACCATAGCTGATATTATAAAGAACTTTTAAATCCATTGTACCTCTCCTTTTAAAAAACTAAGACTTAAAACTTGATACTTCTACTTCTATCCGGGGCGTATGCCATACGCCCCTACAATTAAATTACTATTTACCTTCTTTATGTTCCCATAATCCGTGAATATTACAGTATTCTCTAATTTTTTCTAATCCTTCCACATCTTTGAAGAGAGACTCTGGTTTATCACCCGGTTTTAAGAATTTTCTAGAAGCACCTCCTTTAGTAATAATTTCTATCCATTCGATATAATGCTTTTCTTCCATAGGATGTAAGGTTGAACCAACCACCGCTTTAATTCCGGAAGGAATTTTTTCTATTACCGGTACATGTTTTTCGGTAGTCTGATCAGCAGTTTGCTCTCTCATCAGCTTCATTTCCTGCCCACAACAGACTAATGTGCCCTTACCGATATGTAATACCTCAACAATATTTCCGCAAATTTCGCATTTGTAAACTTCTAATCTTTTAGTCATTTACCTTTACCTCCTTTTTTATTATTATTAAAAAACAGCGAAAGAACTTGCCGATAGTCTTTAAAATCTGTAGTCACTTTCGTATTCATAGCCATTCCCTCAGCTCCTTCCTCTGTTTTTACTTTCATTTCCATAAACATCCGTAGAGGTATCCAGGTCTTGCTGCTAATCCATAATTTTCCCGAAGCTTCCGCAGACCCTTCCGATTCTCCCCCTTGTGGAGACATAGCTTGCAGGTTTCCCATCACTTGAAGAGCATTATCAATATAATCCTTCTACTATCATATCTCGGGGATGCTCAACTGTAAAAGTATAAAATATTTCCTGCTTTTGCTGAGGTTCTAATTCTAATTCCCATAACCAGATTCCTTTTCGGTCTTCCCAGTCTTTTATCCCTGGTTCGAGACTTATCTCATTTATCTTTATTTTAATACGGTCATCTTCTGAAATAGGTAAAGCTTCATATAATTTTACTTTAATTTTTTTAGATTTATAGTTCTCTACCGTAAGTTTGTATTTATAAGTCGTGCGTTTGGTCCGCGAAGGAATCCCGGCAATCAAAGTTTCATCAACTTTCTTCTCCAGACATTCCCTTTTTACTTTAACATTTTCATCAATTCCCAAATACAAATCAAACTCCTCGCTGGGAGCAATATTGCCCATACTGGAGAATCCCACAAAATCTCCTTCTAAAAATATATTCACCCGACCGGCAAGTAATTGAAGTCCCTTACTATTGGTTACCCGGGAACCCAGATAGGCAAATGGGCTAACTCGAGGGTAGCTTGAATATTCAAACACCGCTGATAAAATTTGGGAAGAAATAGGAAATTTATGTTCTGAATTATCAGATTTCACCGCTATCTTAGCCGGAAGGGTATATACTACCGCAATACCTTTTTCTTCAGCCGTGGCAAATTCAATCTCCCCTTCAACTTTTTCTTCCAAAGCTCCTGCCTCTTTTTTAAATGCTTCCGTTTGATAAGCTGGTGCTGACGCTACTGACATTTTATCTTTCCTAACTTCAGGCTGATAGGGTCTTAAAAACCAGGGGGCAACATAAGGCATGCTCCCTCCGACTCTTGGTTTAGCGGTTGATAAAGAACAATCTACCTCTAACCAATCCTCACCGGTAGCCTGTTTAATTACTCCGTAAGAGACTAATTCAACTTCCGATGTTTCAAAATTTGCCCGAGCATCATAAATCGGATTCCAGGAAGCGCCTTTCACCAGATAAGAGACCTTCAAATCTGCGCTCCCCTCTTTTAACACTTCCAGCTCTA
This sequence comes from Candidatus Infernicultor aquiphilus, assembly GCA_002782675.1. Lineage (GTDB taxonomy): Bacteria > Atribacterota > Phoenicimicrobiia > Phoenicimicrobiales > Phoenicimicrobiaceae > Infernicultor > Infernicultor aquiphilus. The sequence goes on along the minus strand of PFIP01000155.1, from coordinate 2,130 downwards.
CTATAATTGACCTTTTTATTTTTTCCTGCACGCCGGATATCTGGGACAATTCGTTTTGTAAAGTTTCCATCTTGTTTTTTAAATCTCTAATTTGAAGTTCACAATCTAAGGCCTGGGCATAATTCTCTTTTAGTCCTAGATCTAAAAAATTAAGTATATTCTCTAAATCACTTATTGGTGGCATCTTAGTAACCAAATCTTGAGGAATTTGTTCATTGGAAAATAGAGTTATTGAATTTAAAAAATTTTTCTTCTCGGTGAGTACGGCTTTAAGGTTCTGCATTCCCGCTATCTCATCTTCTAATCTCTGAATTTCCTCCTCAAGCTGTTTTATTCTTTCCGAGGGAACTTCTTCTAAATACTCTTTCTTCACCTGTGCTCCAAAAAGTTTAATTACTGCACTACCCTCTGCAGAAACCCTTAAAGAATTTTCGTCAACCTCGGGAATGATATTAGAAAAAACTGCTTTATAGCTTCCGGTAGCCAGCTCAAGATGAGCAACCCTATTGATCAAGGCAGAATCAGTATAAACACAAATCTCACTAATCTCTGATTCCACCTCAACTTCGGCGGCATAGATATTGATACCAACCAACCAAATCAATCCCAAAAATATTATAATTTTTATTATCTTATTCATCTTCAACCCCCTTTATTATTATCTATTTTTCTCTCTGGTATATAGACCAATTAATTCCGCGGTAGCTAAAATGTGCCCTTCCATGGCTTTTTCTAATTCCTTCTTTTTACAACCCTCTTCTAAATGGAGTTTTTCATCAAGGGCATATAATTTAAAGAAATAGCGGTGAGTACCCGAGGGAGGGCAGGGGCCTCCATATTCCAATTTTCTGAAATCATTAATTCCTGGTGTCCCTGGAACCGAATTTTCTTCAATAATATCGGTAACATGGATATTAAAGACTATCCAATGCACCCAGATTCCCATAGGCGCATCGGGATCTTCCACCATCAGGGCTAATCTTTTAGTTTCTTCTGGTACCTCCTCAATAATTAAGCTAGGATTAATGTCTTCACCATCACAGGTAAATTTTGCCGGAATAAATTGATTATTTTCAAATTCAAGACTTTCTAATTTCATTACTCTATCCTCCTTTTTTTATTTTATGTTTTAAATTTTCTATCTCCTTTTCCAACCACTGGGGATATTCTGGTACTGCGCCAGATTGGGAAACCACAAAATTACCCACCATTTCTGCAAACTCTGCCGCCTCATAGATGCCTTTTCCGCATAAATAAGAAAATAAAAAGCCTGCACTATAACTGTCTCCACCTCCTACGGTATCGGCTACCGGTCCATTTAGACCGATTATTTTCTCCAACTTGCCCTTATGGTAAATAGATGATCCATTCTTACCGTGGGTAATACAGACAATAGAAAGGTCATATTTCTGGCAAAGGAATTCCGCCAAGTTTTCCTGTTTTAAGGTTTGTTCAAAAAGAAGTTCAGAAAGAATAAACGCCTCTCTATCGTTTAGCTTTACTATTGAGCTTTGACATAATGATTTTTCAATCCATTCCTTTTCATAATAATTTTGTCTTAAATTTACATCATAAAATACATCATCAGCATTAATCCTGGAAAGAATTTGATTGAGTATTTCTCGATTTCGTTTCGTCCGTTGAGCCAGGGTTCCAAAACAGAATACCTGCCATTCATTTTTTACTAAACTATCCATTAAATCTTGCTCTAAAATAATATTGTCCCAGGCAACATTCTCCTTTATCAGATAAGTAGGATGACCCTTTTCATCAAGACTTACTTCTACAGTTCCAGTGGGTAAATAAGGATTGACTCTGATAAAGGTAGAATCGATACCCCGTTTTTCAGCTTCTTTTAGGGCTTTTCTCCCCAGGACATCTTCGCCCACAGAAGAGATGAGTGTAGATTCAATTCCCATTTTCGAAAGATGGGCAGCAAGATTAAAGGGAGCACCACCGATATAAGATTTGCCATTTATAATATCCCAGAGAATTTCTCCAAATAACAAAGCCTTCACTTCTTTGCCCCCTCCTTTCTTAAAGATTAAATTCTGGTTCATATTTTGTTTATATATTACCATTTCTACAAATTTTTTAAAAATCCTCTTTTTTTATTAAAAATAGATAAAA
>PFIP01000139.1 GCA_002782675.1 Candidatus Infernicultor aquiphilus | reverse complement strand
GCTTATATTATATCGTCCACTATTACGTATTACTTTTGTTGGTTAGATTTCTTAATCGGTAGATAGGCCGATAGGCAGATTGGCCGATTGTTTTCTTTTCTTTTTTTGATTGGCTGATTGGTAGATTGGTAGATTGGCATATTGAGTATTCTTGCATCTTGTCTTTTGAATTTATTCTTTGTATTTTCTTCACTAACGAACTATTCACTAACGACTAATTCATATACTTGATACTGTTTTAATTTATTAGCAAATTATCCAAAAAACTGATAAAATAATGATAAATAAATAATATATTTACTCTTCTTAATTTTATGGAGGTGTGTATGAGATTTCAGGTTGTTTTTACCTACGATCCAGAATACAAGGGTTATGTAGCTGATGTACCTGAGCTTCCAGGATGTATGAGTCAAGGAAAGACTTTGGATAAAGCCATCGAAAATATTAAGGATGCCATAAAAGGTTATCTTTATGTAGAGAAAAAGCATGGTCGTAGTTTTGAACCGAAGGAAGAAAAAAGTGCTTTTGTTGGTGAGGTTACAGTTTAATGGGTCTTCTATCTAATATATCTGGTAAGAAGGCCGTTAAAATATTCGGTAAGTTTGGCTATATATTGGACCATCATACTGGAAGTCGGGAATATATCCAAAAATATCAAAATAATAAATATAGAATCTGTCCTTAAAACTATCACTTAAAGCTTACAATCGTTATTTTCTTTACTAAATACTAAATACTAACGACTTTTTTTAGATTGGTAGATTGGCCGATTGCCTGATTCTTTTTTGATTTTCTTTTTATTTCGATTGGCAGATTGGCCGATTGGCAGATTGAATTCGATCTCTTGACTTTATACTTCAATTGCAGTATAATTAATTTGAGGTGATAATATGAGAAGACAGACAAGTATAAGAGTAGAAGATAGGTTCTATAAAGAATCAGAGAAAGTATTCGATGCATTAGGATTGAGCTTTGGAGACGCAGTGAACTTGTTTCTTGCCAAGGTAGCCTTAGAGAAGAAGATACCATTTGAGGTAGGAATTCCTTCCGATAAACTCATAGAGAGAATTCATAATATTGAGAATAATGAAGACGTAGAAATTTACAATACAGCAGAGGAACTCTTTAAAGAACTGGGGATTTGACATTGTTAAAGATAAAAGTTGAGAAAAGGTTCAAGAAAGATGTTGAAAGGGATAGGAGAAGTGGTAAATACTCGCCATTAGATTTTGAAATATTAAAGCATATCATTACTACATTACAAGAAGAGAAACCAGTGGACCCTATTTATAAAAAGCATCCTCTACTTGGAACATCGAAAGGATATGAGGCAATACATATCAAAAGCGATTGGATTCTGATATTTAAAGTTGAAAAGCCTCTCCTAATACTTGCCATGATTGGTTCTCATCCTCAGGTGTACAAAAAACTGATAAAATAAAATAACAATTGATAAATGATTAATATATCTTTCTCTCTATTTTACGGAAATATAATATGAGATTTAAAGTTACTTTATTTACTATTTAGAAATACAAAGGAAAATAATATGTCAAGTAAAAATCATTTAAAGGAAATTACACAACAAATTGTAAAAGAAGTTGCTCCTGATAAAATTATCCTATTTGGTTCACAGACAAAAAAGGAACAGAGTAAAGAAAGTGATTACGATATTTTTGTGTTGAAAAATGACATTACTCACAGGAGAAAACTTGCCCAAAGGATTTACCTGAAGCTCAACGTAGATGTTCCTATTGATATAAAAGATTGTGGAAAAGCACCCCTTCTGATATCGCTCGAGAATTTACTCCTTCCCTTTCTCCCCGTGATGAGTTTCAGAGTAATTCTCCTCAGGAGGTAGGCCATCCTGGAAGAAGGAAAAAATTTAGTAATCCCAGAAAAGATTTTTCTTTTTCAGTGAACATCACTCCCATTAATCAGAAAATAGAAGATCAGATTGATCTAAGTGATATAAAAAGAAAAAATGTTCCCTTAGTAGAAGACTTAGAGACATTAGTTTATTTTTTTCGAGAAAACCAAATAGAAGTAACCATAAAGAATAGATGGATTCCTTTTAAATATCTAAAATTGATCGAAGAAAAATTTATCAGTCCGGATAAAGATAGTTTTAATTTATTAGATAAGGAAGAAAATAGGGGAGAAGAACCTTTCAAAAATTTACCCAGAAATCTTACGGAGAAAAAGTCTTTGAATTATTATTGACCTGGATTGAAAAGTTGAACTAGAAAAAACACAAGGAGGAAGTGTAAAAATGAACGATAAACTGCCATCTATTCAAGAGTGGAAAGACCTATATGATGCCGCAATAGAATTTAAGAGAAAAGAGTGTTGGAACTGGATGTGGGATTATGATTTATTTGGAGTGCAAAACCCGGTAACCGGGGAGATTGGGAAAAAATTATCCATCTCTTGAGGATATGCTCAATCTTCAAAAATTACTTATGGCTTCATTCGAAGATAGAAAATATTTACAGAAAGAAGATTTTCAAGTAATAAAAAAAATTGGTTTAAAATTTAGTGGACCTAATTCCTGGCCGTCATTTAGGAGTTATCGGCCTGGTTATTATCCCTGGTATTTAACCAGTGAAGAGGCAAGATATCTAACCTTATGTCTACAACAGGCAATCGATGTCTCGCTCCGTTTTAAAGATGATCCAGAAATGCTCACTCCCCCTGCCAGGAAAAATCATTATTTAGTTCGAGTCCCACAACAGGACAAGATCGGCGGTCTATCCTGGAAGGATGAGTGGATAGAGCCGTTGCCCTTTAAAAAAGAAGAAATTATTGTGGAACCTATTGATACAGATCGTTTGGAAGAAATTAAGAATAGAATCCCTCATGGTCAAGGTGTTTGGGAGGTAGATTTCTTTTATTATCCACAACCAATAAAAGGAAAAGAAGGAAGGCCTTTTTATCCTTATGTAACTTTATGGGTGGAACAAAACTCAGGTTTTATATTAAAGCATCATTTAGCAAAACCAGCAGAATGCATCTCCGAATTTCAGGGGCAGCTCCT
>PFIP01000070.1:2578-2720 GCA_002782675.1 Candidatus Infernicultor aquiphilus | reverse complement strand
TTTAAGCGTAGACAGTTAGGTAATAGGCCTGTAAAAATGAAATCTCAATAAGATTTCTGTGATTGAGCCCCGAAATGTCCGACAATAGGAAGGTCGACAATTTCAGAGAAGTCGGAAGACCACATCTTGCTCTCCGTTAAGG
>PFIP01000070.1:0-2483 GCA_002782675.1 Candidatus Infernicultor aquiphilus | reverse complement strand
AAGGGAGTATGATAAACAACCGATACAAAGGGAGGATATCAAATAATCGGTAGGGAGTCGGATAGCCCTATAGTACCTATGACCTCGGGTAATGCCGAGTGAGGAAAGGGGGCTACATATTGTTGCTCTTATTAAGGACACATTAACTACGCTTCAGGAGTAGATTATTAATGGAAACGAAATTAGTAAGAATAGCCCAAATAGCTAAAGTAAAACCAAAGGAGGTATTTACATCACTATATCATCATTTAAATGAGGAGATGTTAACTCAAGCTCATCAGGAGCTCAAGGGAGACAAGGCAGTAGGAGTAGATGAAATAACCAAGGCAAACTATGCAGAAAATCTCAAGGAGAATATTCACCATCTGGTAGAAGCCTTAAAGAGACACAGCTACAAACCTCAGCCAGTAAGAAGGGTGTATATCCCTAAAGGGAAAAGCCAAAGGCGACCTTTAGGAATCCCTTCCTATGAAGATAAGATCGTCCAGTTGGGGCTAACTAAAATACTCCAGGCTATCTACGAAGCAGATTTTCTGTCCTGTTCTTACGGTTTCAGACCGAAGATAAGTGGTCATAATGCCTTAAAGAGACTCAATGACATCCTTATTTTTGGAAAGACTAACTACATTGTGGATACCGACATAAAGAGCTTCTTTGATAGTGTAGACCATAAATTACTGATAGAGTTTATCGGCTTAAGGATTGCAGACCCCAATATCAAAAGGCTGATTGTGCGCTTCCTAAAGGCAGGGGTAATGGAGCAAGGTAAATATGAGCCCACCTTAAGTGGAACTCCCCAAGGGGCAATCATCTCTCCAATCCTGGCCAATATATACCTGCATTATGTCCTTGATTTATGGTTTTCTCGGGTAGTGAAGAAATACTGTAAAGGGGAGGCCTATCTCATCAGGTATGCTGATGACTTTGTCTGCTGTTTTCAATACCAAAAAGATGCAGTCCGATTCTATCAGGCCTTACGGGGAAGATTAGCCAAATTTAAGTTGGAATTGGCGATAGATAAGACTAAGATTATTGAGTTTGGTAGGTTGGCAACAGAAAATAGAAAGGCTAAGGGTTTAGAAAAACCCGAGACCTTCTCCTTCTTGGGGTTCACCCACTACTGTAGTCAAAGCAGAAACGGTAAATTCAGAGTAAAGCGGAAAACTGAGGCCAAGAAATTTAAATACAAGATAATAGCTTTCAAGGAATGGATTAGGAAAATTAGGAGCTTTGTCCCTATTTCAGATATCTTCAGACAGGTACGGATTAAGCTCTTAGGCCATTATGCCTATTACGGAATAACCGATAATCTGAGGATGATTAGAAGCTTTTATGATATAGTAATAAAGCTACTATTTAAGTGGTTTAATCGCCGAAGTCAAAGGAGAAGTTTTACCTATGATAAATTTAAACTATACCTTAAACATAATCCTTTGCCTTTACCGAGAATATATGTAAGTATCTTTGCTTAATGGTGCTTATGGATAAGATAATATGAAGAGCCGAATGCCTTAATTGGGCACGTTCGGATCTGTGAGGGGTGGACTGTCAATTAGCCATGGAACAAATATTGTGACACTTCCATTTAGGAAACGGGAAGAAACGGGGAATACAAAGCTGTTCCTAAAGTTAAGAGATGTTCATCTACTCGACTATCCGCACGAGATTGCTTCGTTACTTCGTTCCTCGCAATGACACAAGAACCTTTATTTACAAGGGTTTTAGAAAATAATGAGGACAGGCTTTACTTTTTGTCTTGCACTAAATGCGGGAGGACAAAAGAAGACTGTCCCCATTTAAAATTACCCCCTTCAGGAATGCCCTAAATATGCACGTAGAGTGCCTTTTTTTGAAGGGGTGAAAATTTAGCCATAGCAGTAGGGGTGAGGATATCCATAATTTAAAAATTGTATAGTATGTTCTGGACAACGCACATTGTTAGCTTGACACAGAGTAATGTTTTAGTATAAAATGATACCAATTATGGAAACTATATCTAAACAAAAAGCCATTCAAATTTTAATTCAGAAAAATATTTCTCTGCTGGATATTGGCACTGCCCAAAAAATATTCTCTTTTCAGAAAGAGAATAGTCTTTACAAATTTCTGCAAAGATTAGAAAAAGCTGATATCTTAAAAAGAGTGGTAAAGGTATACCATCACTTCGGTTACTCCTCTAAAAACCAAGAAGATTGTCTATAATGAAAAGGAATTTGAATTTGCCCATCTGAAAAAGGAGTATTTTTTAGGTTAAGTAAAAAACAGATGCAAATTTATGAAGCCTTAAATTTAAAAGAGAGAGCGTTTATATCTCTGGTAGGGGCAGGAGGGAAAAGCACTTTCTTTAACCGATTAGCTCAGGAATTAAGTAAACAGAAAAAAAAGATTGTTTTGACTACTACTACCCATATGTTTACCTGGCAATTAACCCCTTTTATAAAAAAGGGGAACCTAATTGAAGCCGATGATGAAAAGACTATGGA
>PFIP01000052.1 GCA_002782675.1 Candidatus Infernicultor aquiphilus | reverse complement strand
GAAAACTTCCTTTAAAATTTGAAATAGTTAATTGCTCTAATTATCGAGAAGTAGCAGAAGCTATTAAGTCGATGAAAATAAGAGGAGCACCGGCAATTGGAGTAGCAGCTGCCTTTGGCATGGTTTTGGCGGCTAATTCTTCTAAAGCAAGAACTTACCAAGAGTTTGTTCAGGATATAGGAAAAGCTAAAATCTACCTTGCCCATACTCGACCTACAGCAATTAATTTATTTTGGGCTTTAGAAAGAGTGATGAATTTAATTAATATAAAAAAAGACCTTAATTTATTTGAATTAAAAGATTTAATTTTGCAGGAAGCCAAAAATATTGCTCAGGAAGACGTGGAGATTAATAAGAAAATAGGGAGATGTGGATCTTTACTAATCAAAGATGGTGATAGTATTCTTACTCATTGCAATGCTGGAGCTCTAGCTACTGTAGGTTATGGTACTGCTTTAGGAGTAATTCGAACTGCCTTAAAAGAGGGAAAAAAGCTACATGTCTATGTCGATGAAACCAGACCAGTATTACAAGGAGCCAGACTCACTGCCTGGGAATTAATGCGAGATAAAATCCCCTTTACGCTAATTACTGATAATATGGCTGGATTTTTAATGTTAAAAAATAAAGTGAACTTGGTAATAGTTGGAGCAGATCGTATTGCCAGAAATGGTGATGTAGTTAATAAGATTGGAACTTATTCTTTATCTATTTTAGCTCGAGAAAATAAAATTCCCTTTTATGTGGCTGCTCCCCTATCAACTATTGATCTCTCTTTAAAGTCGGGAGAGGAAATTCCCATTGAAGAACGAGATCCCGATGAAGTTACCCATATTTTAGGAAAGCAGATAGCTCCTACTGGAACGAAAGCGTTTAATCCAGCTTTTGATCTTACTCCACATCGTTATATAGGTGCTATTATTACCGAAAAAGGAATTATCAGGAAACCTTATGAAAAGAATATTAAAAAAATATTTATTAGTTAGCTAGTTAGCTAGTTGCCCGGTTAGTTAGTTTTTTAAGTTCCGGTAAATCGTTATCTAGTCAAATTTAACCAATTAACTATGTAACCAACTAACCAACTAACTAAACACAGGAGGAAAAAATTGGATTCAGATAAATTTATTATTACCGGAGGGAAGAGATTAGAAGGTAGTGTAGAAATATCAGGAGCGAAAAATTCTGCTCTATCTATTATGGCTGCTACCCTATTAACCAAAGATGTTTGTATTTTAAGAAATATACCTCATCTTACTGATGTTGATACTATGATAGCAGTAATAAGAAAATTAGGGATTAAAGTGGAATGGAAAGAAGATAATACGCTTTATATCGATTCTGATTATTTTAATAATTATGAGGCCCCTTATGAGTTAGTTAAAAAGATGAGAGCTTCTATTTTAGTTATGGGACCACTCTTGGCTCGTTTGAATAAAGCGAAGATATCTTTGCCGGGAGGTTGTGCTATCGGTGCTCGCCCAGTTGATTTTCATATCAAGGGTTTTGAAACTTTAGGTGCTCAAGTTGAAGTTGAGAAGGGCTATATTAAAGCAGAGGTCAATAAATTAAGGGGGGGTGATATATACTTAGATTTCCCTAGTTTGGGAGCGACCGAAAATATAATGATGGCTGCTTCTTTAGCTGAAGGGGTTACTAAAATTGAGAATGCTGCCAAGGATCCTGAAGTAGTAGAATTAGGAAATTTTTTAATAAAAATGGGAGCTAAAATAGAAGGTTTAGGAACTGATTTGATTAAAATAAATGGAGTAAAAAAATTAAACGGAGTTGATTATAATATAATCCCTGACCGAATAGAAGCAGGTACCTATATGATAGCAGCAGCTATCACAAGCGGGGATATTTTAATAGAAAAGATCGACCCTTTATTAATAAAACCGCTAATAGTAAAATTAGAAGAAGCTGGCGTAAAAATTAAACAAGAGAAGGATTTTATCGAAGTGATAGGACCCAATAGTATTAATGCGGTGGATATTAAGACCTTGCCTTACCCAGGATTTCCTACTGATATACAACCTCAGTTTATGGCTTTAAGCTGTGTGGCAAAGGGAACAAGCGTTATTACCGAAACCGTATTTGAGAATAGATTTGCTCACACTGGAGATTTGATAAGAATGGGAGCAGATATTAAGGTGGAAGGGCGTAGTGCTATTATCAAGGGTGTAAAAAAATTAAGTGCTGCTCCGGTAATGGCTTCAGATTTAAGGGGTGGAGCGGCATTAATATTAGCTGGTTTAGTAGCAGATGGAACTACTGAACTAAGTAGAATTTATCATTTAGATAGAGGATACGTAAATTTAGAGAAGAAGCTAACTGCTTTAGGCGCAGATATTCACCGAGTGGAAGAATAATATAGTCGTTATTTTTTAGTAGTATTCAGAAGTCAGAAGCCAGAAGTCAGAAGTCAGAAAAAAATATCGTATTTCGTATATAGTATATCGTATATCGCGAGGAAAACAAAAGAGGAAAAAGTAGGGGCGTATTGAATACGCCCTAATAGCTAAATTTAGGCAAGGGGGAAAGATAAATATGCTAGGAATGGACAGAAGTCTGGGCATAGACCTGGGAACTGTAAGCGTCTTAATCTATCAGAAAGGGAAGGGTATTGTTCTTCAAGAACCTTCAGTAGTGTCAATTTTAAGAGATAGCGGAAAAGTCTTAGCTGTTGGAGAAGAGGCAAAGAATATGTTAGGGAAAACACCGGGGAATATAATTGCTATTCAACCTATGAAGAGTGGGGTTATTGCTGATTATGAAATAACCGAAAAAATGTTGAGTTATTTTATAAGGAAAGTTTGTGGTGATAGTAAAATATTCCGTCCTGAAGTAGTAATTTGTGTACCTTCAGGAGGGACTGAAGTAGAAAAAAGAGCAGTGTTAGAAGCAACTATGCAAGCTGGAGCAAGGAAAGCTTATTTAATTGAAGAACCAATTGCCGCCGCTATTGGAGCTGGTCTGGATATCAGTGAACCTTATGGTAATATGATTATTGATGTGGGCGGAGGAACTTCTGATATTGCAGTTATATCTTTGGGTGGGATTGTGGTTAGTGAATCATTGAGAGTAGCTGGTAATAACTTTGATGAAGATATTATAAAATATATTAAAGAAAAATATAGTTTAATGATTGGTGAAAAAAGTGCGGAAACCTTAAAAATAGAAATTGGTACGGCAATGGAATTAAAAGAAGAATTATTCACCGACATAAGAGGAAGAGATTTGGTATCTGGTTTACCAAAGAGTATTTCCATTGGATCTAATGAAATATTAGAGGCAATTTCTAATTCATTAAAGACGATAATAGAAGGGGTTAAAATAGTTATGGAGAAGATTCCTCCTGAATTAGCTTCTGATATCGCTGATAAAGGAATTATTATCACCGGAGGAGGTGGATTATTAAGAAATTTTGATCAGTTATTGAGTAAAGTAACTGGTGTTCCTGCTTATTTAGCCGAAAAACCAATTTCTTGTGTAGCTTTAGGTGCAGGGAAAGTTTTAGATAATATCCATGTTTTAAAAAGTGGATTGATAAGTATGTATAAATAAATTGATCAATGAATATAGTTAACCGGTTAGTCGGTTTATTGGTTAATTAGTTAATTTGATTTTATTTCCTTAACCAGCTAACCAGCTAACCAATTAACCAACTAACTAAATACGAGATACGAGATACAATTTTTTGATCAAGAAGGTAAAAAATGAAGCTAAAATTAAATAAAAATTTTTTTATCAAATTTGTTTTTATCTTACTAATTATGTTTATTATAGGAATAAATATGACCTCTAGTCAAAGTATTTTTATGCCTGTTTCAGAAATAAAGCCAGATATGAAAGGGATAGGAAAGACAGTTTTTCATGGAACAAAAATAGACACTTTTCAAGTAGATATTATTGATATAGTTAAAGGAGAAAGCGGAATTACTAACTTTATATTGGCCTATTTAAGTGGAGATAAGATTGAAGAGAGTGGCGGAATCTCAGAAGGGATGAGTGGAAGTCCAGTTTATATAAATGGTAGATTGATTGGAGCTATATCTTACGCTTGGGAAATGAGTGAACATAATCTCTGCCTCATAACTCCTATTCAAGAAATGTTAAGAATGCTTAACCTACCCTATAATTATAATCAGGTTACCTCACCAGTATACCAGATTAAGAATTCTTTACAAGACGAAATTACCTTTTATCCCATAATTTCACCGGTTATTATAAGTGGTATTAAAGGTAGATCCTTGGAGAGATTAAGTAATTCTATAAAAAAATTTAATATTATACCTATTCAAGGTGTTATGGTTAATGAAACTGATCAGGTAGAACTTCAAGGGGTGGGAGAAAGATCTTCCAATGAAATAGAAGCTGGTTCGGCTATAGGAATACAGTTAACCCGAGGAGATGTTAATATTATCTCTATCGGAACAGTTACTTATCGAGAAGGAAATAAGATTTTAGCCTTAGGGCACCCCTTTTTAAAAAAGGGAGAAGTATCCTACCTTCTTTCTGCAGTATATATTTATCACAGTTTACCTAACCTAATTATGCCTTTTAAATTGGGTTCTCCTTTAAATTTAGTAGGTAAAGTCGTTCAAGATAGGGAAGCAGGGATATTAGCGATACTAAATTCTTATCCCCCAGTAATTCCACTTAAAATACAGGTAACCAATATTGATTCAGGTCTATCTTACCAAATGGGGATACAAATGGTAAATAATTATGATTTGTTAGAACCTTTAATTTCTAATATAACTGTGCAGGCTGTTGACAATGCCCTTGATAGAATAGGGGCAGGTACTGCTCAAGTGGAAATAAAGATAAAGGGAAAAGAAGAGGGGGAAGAACTTTACCGGGAAAATATGTTTTACAGTTCAGATGATATAGCTACAAAAGTGGTTACTGAGATTCCTGAAATTATCGATATAATTTTGAATAATTATTTAAAACCAGTTGATTTGACGGCTATAAATATCAATATTAAAATAGATAGTAAAAAGAAAATAGGTAAGTTAGAAGAAGTGATATTAGAAGGTTCTTCTTTTAAACCGGGAGATTTAATTAAAGCCAGGATTAAAATCAGACCTTTTCGGGAAGAATTAATTGAAAAGATGTTGACTATTCAACTTTCTTCGCATCTATCTTCAGGCGAAGCTACATTAATAGTTAGGGGAGGAGATTTGGATAATCAACCAGAAGAACAATTGTATAATGATAGTAATAAAAAGGCTTATAAAAGTATAGAAGAAATCTTTAAAGATATTTCTGATAAGCCAAAAGGTAATCAAATTATGGGAGAAATAATTATATACTCCGATGAATTACCCTCAGAAGAAAAATATAATAGTAACGATTTAAAGAAAGAAAAAGAAAAAAATTTATTAATTTCCAAAATCGAAACAGATATGGTTATAGAAGGATACCTGGAGATACCTTTTACAATATTAGAAAATTAACCAATTCACCGATTGGCCAATTCGCCAATTAATTGGTAATTGGTAAATTGGTAAATTGGTAAATTGGTAAATTGGATGGAAAAAGATGAAAGTTGTAGCTTTAATTGCAGCTGCTGGTTCGGGCAAAAGAATGAATTCTAAAATAAGTAAGCCCTTTATCCCTATTTTTGGGAAGCCAATTTTAGCTTATACCATTGAAAAATTTGAACAATGTAAGTTTATTGAAAAAATATATCTCACTGTTAACTGTGAAGAAAAAGAGCTGTGTTGGAAAAATATAATATTAAAATATAATTTTTCTAAGGTCCAAAAGTTAATTGACGGAGGAGAGACCAGGCAGGATTCGATATATAATGGACTAAAAACACTGGATACTGATACAGATATAGTGGTAATCCACGATGGTGCTCGTCCTTTAGTAGAAGAAAACCTTATTCAAGATTCGATTAAAGCAGCCCAACAATATGGAGCAGCAATTGCAGTTATTCCTATTAACGATACAGTAAAAAAGAGTGGAAAAGATTTTTTTATAAATAAAACTCTTAAACGAAAAGAATTATGGAGAGCTCAAACCCCTCAGACTTTTAAATACGATATAATTTTATCTGCTTATCATCAGATTTATAAAAGTAGGTTTTTTGCAACTGATGACGCTACAGTTGTAGAAAGATATGGGTATAAAGTAAAAATGATAGTTGGTTCTGAAGAAAATATTAAAATAACCACTCCCTTTGATATAGTTATAGTGGAGAATTTTTTAAAGAGGGGATTAAAATTTAAACTATGAATAAAATTAAAATAAATAGTTATTCGAAAATAAATTTAACCCTAAACATTTTAAGCAGACGTGAGGATGGATATCATGAAATAGAGGCTATAATGCAATCAATTAATTTGGCAGATCAAGTGGTTATTACTGAAGAAAAGGAAGGGATAAAGATAAAATGCAATCATCCTGAAGTTCCAGTTAATGCTAACAGTTTAGCCTATAGATCAGCAGAGAAAATTATTAATAGATATGGAATAAAAAAGGGAGTTAAAATAGAAATTGAAAAAAAAATTCCCTTAGCCAGTGGTCTGGCGGGGGGTTCGGCTAATTCTGCTACTATTTTAATAGGAATAAATAAACTTTTTAGTTTGAATTTAAGTAATGAAGATTTAAGGGGGATAGGAGAAGAATTGGGGATGGATGTCCCCTTTTTTATACAGAATGGGACAGCGCTGGCTTATCAGAGAGGGGAAAAGTTGACCCCTTTATCCTCAATTACTCCTCCGTTATGGATGATCATACTAAATCCTGGTTTTAATATATCCACTAATTGGGCTTATAATAATCTCGATTTAGATAGCATTAAAAAAGAAAAGAATAATACTAAAGCGATGCTTAAAGCTTTAAAAGAGGGGAAATCCCAGGAAATTGCTAAAAATTTATTTAATTCTTTTGAAAGTTTAATTATTAAAAAATACCCGGAAGTGGGAAGAATTAAAAATAGATTGATAGAAGAAGGTGTTTTGAGTGCTCTTATGTCTGGTAGTGGTCCTACTGTTTTTGGTATAACTCAGAATAAAGAAGAAGCTTTAAAGATTTATGAAAAATTAAAACCAGAATATAAATTAATCTGGGTAGTGCATACAATCTAAAACAGTATATAGTATATAGTATACAGTATATAGTAAAGAAAATAGAAGCCAGAAGTCAGAAGTCAGAAGTCAGAAGACAGAAGAAAAGAAAGTATCGAGTATCGCGTACATTAGCGTATAGGATGATTAGTATGTAGTATATAGTGAAGAGGAAGAACGGATAGAGTATAGCGTGGAGCGGATAAGACACAATAATAAGTAATATGTAATGAGCAATTAGATTATAGTTCTTAATTTACAAAAATAGGTTACTTATTACTTACAGGTTACATATTACACAACTTACTGGTTAACGGTTAACTGGCAAAGGGGGTAACTCGATACTCGATACTATATACTGATAAACAGTGAGGTAAATATGCGGGTAGGTTTTGGATATGATGTTCATCATTTGATTTTAGGAAGAAAATTAATTTTAGGAGGAGAAATTATATCTTATGAAAAGGGTTTAGATGGACATTCAGATGCGGATGTTTTGATTCATTCTATAATAGATGCTTTATTAGGAGCAGCAGGAGAAGGAGATATCGGACAACATTTTCCAGATAATGATGAACGATATAAAGATATTTCCAGTTTAAAGTTGTTAAGAAAAACTTATGAAATTTTAAAAGAAAAGAAGTTTGCCATAAATAATATAGATATTTCAGTAGTATTAGAAGAACCCCTACTTACGCCTTTTATTATTAAGATGAAAAATAATATAGCTAAAGTTTTGAAAATATCTTCCAGAAGGATAAATATTAAAGCTACCACCAATGAGAAGATGGGTTTTATTGGGAGAAAAGAGGGCATTGCTTCTTATTGTGTAGTTAGTCTAACCTATGCGCCACGCAATATGAAATAAAAAGTAATGTAGGGGCACGATGCATCGTGCCCACAGGAGAAATTAGGTAATAATATGGCGAGGGCACAATTCCTGTCTGCGTGCGTACACGCACAGGCAGGCATTGTGCCCCTACATAATTATAACCAAAAAGTCATTTAGAAGGGAGGAGATTAGATAATGAAGGAAGAGGAAAACAAGGCGAAAAACAATGATAAAATAAAAGATAAAAAGATAAAAAGAGAAGAAGTTAAAAAAGAAGAAAAAGAAGAGACAAAGAAAAAATTTAAAGAAGAAGAAAAAAAAGAAGAAGAACATTTTAAAGAACCCGAGTTACCTGTTCTTTTTGTTTGGTTTATAGGTATGTTGAGCGGAAAGTCGTGGGAATATTTGGGTCTTATTATGAATCCTGAGACTAAAAAAGCGAATAAGGATTTAAAAAAAGCTAAAATTACTATTGATACTATAGCATTTTTATATGATCAAATTAAAGATGACTTGAACAAGGAAGATTATAAGCGGATTGAAAGTTTATTGGCTAATTTAAGAATGAATTATGTGGAGAAGTTGAAAGAATCATAAAATTAAAGACTTATTTTATCAGAAGAAAGTGAGGGTGAAGACATAATGATAAGGGAGAAATTTTACTTAAAAATCAGCTTAAGTTTATTAATACTATTTCTAATCTTAATTATAATTAGTGGAGCAATTTATGCTCAAGATTATCAAACCTATTATAAAAATGGGTATATATATTTTACGCAGGAAAATTACGAGAAAGCCGAACAAAATTATAAGAAAGCTATTGAATTAAACCCTAATTTTGAAAATGCTCATTATTGGTTGGGAAGAGTTTACCAACAATCTGGGGCTTACAATAAGGCAATAGAACAATGGAAAGAAGTTTTAAGGATAAATCCAGAAAATCAATATGCTTTCTTGTATTTAATAGGGAGTTTTAATAGTACATCTCGAATTCAATCAGATAGTGCCCTTGATTATTTAAACGAAGGAATTAAAATGATTGGAAATCCTGAGGAATACCTTTATAAAGAAAGCGTCCCTTCTGTAGACCTCTTGCTTACTGTCATTCCTTATTTTAAAAAAGCGATAAGTATAGAACCAAATTTATTAGAGGCTTATTTTTGGGCAGGAGAAATTTACCAGGTTTTAGGGGATAAAATTACCCGACAGTTTCTTTCTTTAGCCATAGAAAGCTATATAAAATCAATAAATATTGAGGAAGTTAGAAATCATGTATCCTTTACTCATCCTTCACCATATTGGCGTTCGTATATTCAATTATCCAAAATGTACCATTCTTTAAGATTAAAAGATAAGGAAGAAAAATTATGGTTTGAGTTAGAAAGAATAAAGTCACTCCCCTATCAACAAGCTTTGGAAAAAAAGGGGTATTTTGGCTTTGGTTATCCTCCTAAAATAGAAGTTAGCTTTCAAGATGTAGATAAGATAGAGAACTGGATTTATCCGGATAAAAATAATACTTTTGTAGTTATTAATGGAGAAGTGCAGGGTGAAAAAGAGAAAGAGCCCGAACAGAGTGGAATAGAAACAAAAGTTGAAGAAAGTATACCGGAGGAGAAAGGTGACTAGCGTATAGTGTTTAGCGTATAGTATATAGTAAAAAACGAAAAGCTTAAAGCTATATTCGTGTCTCGTATCTCGTGAATCGTATCTCGGAAAAAAGGTAGAAATCAGAAACCAGACCCCTGGCTTCTGAATTCTATTTTCTTTACTATATACTAACGACTATATACTAAAAGAGGGAGGAATTATAATTTTTAAAGAAAAAGAAACTATTAAGCGTTTAGGAATAATGGGCGGAGTTTTTGATCCCATACATTATGGGCATCTGTTTACTGCTGAGGAGGCGAGAGTTAATTTTAGACTAGATAAAATAATATTTGTTCCCTGTCGTCAACCTGCCCACAAAAGAGAAAATAATATTTCTAACCCCGAATGCCGATATTTAATGACTATTTTAGCTACCAGTAACAATCCTTTTTTTGAAGTATCTAAAATTGAACTTCATCGGTCAGGTCCTTCTTATTCAATCGACACAGTAAAAGAGTTTATAAAAAAGTATAATCATAAAATTAAAATATTTTTTATTACTGGAGCTGATGCTTTTTTAGAAATAAATTCCTGGTATAAGAGCGAGGAATTGATTAAGCTTTGTCAATTTGTAGCAGCTACTCGACCGGGATATGATTTAAATAAATTAGATCAAAGATTTAAAAAAATTATTAAAATTATGGAGATTCCTCCTCTGGCTATATCTTCTACTGCTATTAGAAAAAGGGTGAGAGAAGGAAATAGTATAAGATATTTACTCCCCTACGAAGTAGAAGAATACATTTATAAGAACAAATTATATCAATGATCTTTTTCAAACAAAAATTAGGAGATGAGAATGAATATTAATTCAATAAAGTCGAGATTAAGAGAAATGTTGAGTAAAGAAAGATTAGAACATTCTATCAATGTTTCCGAAGTGGCTCGTGATTTAGCTTTAAATTTTGGTTGTAATGTGACCAAAGCAGAGATTGCTGGATTATTGCATGATTGTGCTAAAGATTTAGATTATAAAACTTTACAGGCGATGATTAAAGAATATAATATAAAGACAGATAAACTTATTTATAAAATTCCTAAGTTATTACATCCTTTAGTAGGAGCAGCTATAGCAGAAAAAGAATTTAATATTCAAGATTCTACCATCTTGAAAGCTATAAGGATACACAGTACTGGCGCAGTTAATATGTCTATTTTAGATAAGGTAATTTACCTTAGTGATAAAATTGAACCTTTAAGGAATATGGAGGGAGTGGAAGAAGTAAGAAAGATAGTATGGGAAGATTTAGATAGAGCGATGTTAATGGTCTTGGATAAAGAGTTATTATACTTGATTAGTGAAGGCTTATTAATTCATCCTGTTTCTATTAAAGCAAGAAATAATATTCTAAATAAGGTGGTTTATACTTAATGTATGAAAATAATTTAGAGGGTAAGACAAGAAAGAGTAAAAAAAGAAGATTAAAAGGGAAAAAAAATAGAAGAAGATTAAGCCCCTTGATATATTTTATCTTATTATTAATTATTCTAATTGTTTTTTTAAATTATTTTGGGATATTTCCCTTTAGTTCTAATATATTATCTTACAATCGAATAAATATGCTAATTGTAGGTTGTGACGAAATTGAAAATCAAGGACGGGCTGATACAATAGTTTTATTGAGTATTTCCCCTAAAACTAAAAATGTCCTTATTCTATCTATTCCTAGAGATATAAGGGTAGAAATTCCAGAAAGAGGAATGGATAAAATAAATCATGCCTATGCCTTTGGAGGAAAAGGACTGATAAGTAAAACAGTTAGTTCGTTTTTAGATATACCCATAAATTTTTATGTTATAGTAGATTTTATCAAATTTGTTAATATTATTGATGAGTTAGGCGGTGTAGAGATAAATATAGAAAAAGAGATGCATTATATTGATAAAGCAGGAGGACTTAATATAAACCTTTATCCAGGAAAGCAAATATTAGATGGAGAAAAAGCTTTACAATATATTAGATTTAGGCATGATAACTTAGGCGATCTGGGTAGGATAAAAAGACAACAAAAATTAGTTGAGGCTTTAATAAATAAAATGATGAATCTTGGCTCTGTTACAAAAATTACGCAGATATTGGAGGGGTTAAAAACGTACTTAGAAACTGATCTAAAACTACAAGATGCAGTTGCTTTAGCTAATCTATTTAAAGGGGTAAGCCAGGATAAATTTATAATTGAAACCGTTCAAGGTAATCCAGTATATATTAATGGAATTAGCTATTTAGAACCAGATACAATAGAAGTGCAGAAAAAAGTAAAATCATTAATTTATGGTCCAAAATAGAGGAATAAAAGTAAAAATTTTAAATGGGAATGGCAGCTCTGGAATTGCTCATAAGGAAGGTTCAGATTTGATTATAATATTAGGGAAAGATATGACTAATTAAAAAGAGGTGGTGTTTTTGAAGAAAAATTCATTAACTGTTGCAAAAATGGTTGTATCTGCTGCGGAAGATAAAAAAGCAAAAAATACCATAATATTAAAAATAAGTAATTTAACTCCGGTAGCGGATTATTTTGTAATTACTAGTGGTGATTCAGCACCCCAATTAAAAGCAATATCTAATTTTATCATGAGGAAATTAAAAGAAAATCAAATTAGATTATTGCATTATGAAGGCAAGCCGGAGACAGGATGGATATTATTGGATTATAGTGATGTAATAGTGCATATATTTTCTGAAGAGAAAAGAAATTTTTATGATTTGGAATATATTTGGCAAGAAGCAAAGAGAATTCGTTTATTAAAGCGGGAAAAAATATTAAAGGAGGGAAAATAATGAGTGCTAGTGAAGAAGGTAAAGGAAATTGGATTTTTGGATTAATATTATTAGTAATTGGTATAATATTTATAGTTGAAAATTTTACTGATATGGAAGTTTGGGGGAAAGTTTGGGAATTTTGGCCAATAATTTTATTTATATGGGGAATAAAAGAGATCTGGCAAAATAAGTCCATTTTTTTTGGAATAATATTAATAGTGATAGGAACCAAATTTTTTGCTCAATATTTTTTTGATTTTGTAGTATCAGAAAATATTTGGAAATTTTGGCCTATATTGATAATTGCTTTAGGTATTGACCAAGTCTTTAAATCCTTTGGTGGGCTTAGAGGTAAAGCCAGGAGGAAGATAAAAAAAGAAGAAGAAGAAATATAATTACTTTATTTCTATCTCTTTTTTCTTTTTTAAATCCTTTATTTCTACCAAAAGCATTATTAACCCGATGCCTAAGTTAAAGTAAAAGACTATAAATCTCCAAGCTCCTACAAAAAGACCTAAAAGGTAATGAGGGATAAAGAAAGAGAATAGAGAAGCAAAACCAACCTCTGCTGCTCCACTACCACCTGGAGTAGGCATAAAAGGTAAAATAAAGTAGAAGATGGCTTGCATTATCAATACGTGAGAAAGGTTAAAGTTAATTTTAAATCCTCGAAGAATAAGGGGAGCTATTACAAAAAAAGTACTCCAAAAAATAGCAGTATAGAGGATAGATAATAGTATTTTAACCCAATTTTCTTTTAATAGATTAAAACTTTTATGAAATTCTTTAATTTCGAAAATTATTTTATCAGTTGAATGTAATATTTTTTCTTTTTTAAAAAATTTAGAAATACAGGATAATTGTTGAATCCTTAGGATTAGTTTTATTATCATTTCCGGATATTTTACTGCTAAAACAAATAAAGAGAGAAGAAAGAGAGAAAATAAGATAGCCAGGTCAATAAGAATTATAGAAAGAGTCGTATAACCGGTAATTGTTTCCCTAAAATAGAAAAAGATAATAGGATTAACGATAGTAAAAACCAGAGTCTTAAGTAGAGGCATAATAGTGGCAATCATCGTAGCTTTGCCCAAAGGTATTTTATGTTTGATATTTTTATTAAATAAATATATTTGAGCGGGTAAAGTACCAGAGAAGAAAGGAGTTATACCACCAACAAAGTTGCTAATATAATATACTTTTAAAGCTTCCATAAAGGTGATTTTTTCATTAACTGATTCTACCGCCATTTTTATTCTAAGAGCATCTATTGTGGCAGCAAATAGCATTAGAATAAAAGCTAAAAATAAGTATTTTTGGTTAATATAAGAAAAACTTGCCCAAGTATTCTGGTTAGTAGTGATAAAAGTAATAATTAAAAAAGTTATAATTCCAATAAATAAAGAAATTAACAATCCTTTAAAGAGTCTCTTTTTATCTAAAATTAATTCATCCAAATAATCCTTTACTCCTTGATTTGTCAAATTTACCAATTAAATAGTTGTTAGTGAATAGTCATCGCAAGTTCTAAATCTGGTGTAGGGGTCGGATTTATCCGACCCGAATTATCTATCTAATTTTTTAGCGGGCTCGATGAATCGAGCCCCTACACCTCGGCTATCCAATTAGATGGTATTTTTAACTTAAAACCTGAAATCTACAAATTAGAGTATAGCATATTTTCCTTTTTATTTAAAATTATACTAAAAGATGTATTTTTCCAAAAATATTACCAATTATCAAACTTTGGGGTATAATAAATAAAATATAATTTTTAGATCGGAAAATATGAGATAAAATACAGACTAAATAAAACATGGTTATAATATAATATAAAAGATTAATTTGGTAGAGAGGAAGAAATATTAGTGAAAGGAACAATAGTAAATGTGGTGGCAATTTTTTTAGGGTGTTCTGTGGGACTTATTTTAAAGAGTAAATTTCCTGAAAAAATTGAAAAAATTATAATGCAAGCCCTCGGATTAGCTTCTTTACTAATTGGGATGCAGATGGCTATTAAAGCAGATAATATATTATTGGTGATATTCTCTCTGGTAATAGGTGGGGTGATTGGAGAGATAATAGACATTGAAGCAGGTTTGGAAAGATTTGGAGAAAGAATTAAGCGAAAGTTTAAGAGTAATAATACCTCGGAAAGATTTGTGGAAGGATTTCTTACCGCCAGTCTATTATATTGTGTAGGCTCTATGGCCATAATGGGTGCTATTAAGGAAGGCCTAAGTGGTAATCCAGATATACTTTATGCCAAATCATTGTTAGATGGAGTAACCTCTATTGCTTTTACTGCAGCTATGGGAATAGGGGTATTATTTTCGGCTATTCCGGTATTTTTGTATCAGGGAGGGATTACTTTGTTATCTCGCACCATAAAAGATTTCCTATCTCCGGAAATAATAAATGAGATGACTGCGGTGGGGGGAATTTTAATATGGGGTATAGGTTTTGGATTATTAGGGATAAAAAAAATTAAGGTTGGGAATCTATTACCCGCTATTCTGGTGGCTGCATTTTTAGCCGCGATTTTTAGCTAAAAGGGAAGATAGAAAAGGTCTATAAAAATGAAATTAAAACTTAATCTAGAAGATAAGATTTTAAAACTGCAAAGATGGATAGAGAAAATCAAAGAAAACAGAGAAGTATTTATTATAATTGTTATGTTTATACTTTTATGTTTTATTGTCTACCTGAGCGAAGTTTTAGATATTTCCCATTTCTTACTTGGTACATCACCAACTTCCTTTAACTGGCGAAAGGCTCTTTTTCTAATTATTTCGATCATCTTTTTTGGTATTTTAGTCATCGCTATAATTATTCGTTTTGTCAGAGAGGGCAAAAAAGAAAAAGAAACTTTACTGAAAAGCCAGCAGGAATTTACCAGTCTATTTATGAATAGTCCCGAAGCTTTAGTATATATGGATGAGAAGGGTACTATCTTAAACATAAACCCCCGTTTCATTGAATTGTTTGGCTATATCCTGGAAGAGATAAAAGGTAGAAACATTAATGACGGAATGATTCATCCCTCTGATAAATTGGAAGAAGGAAAGAGATTAACTGAAAGTGAAAGATCATCAAAAGGTTATTCCAATTATGAGGCCATTAGGAAGAAGAAAGATGGCACGCTCTTTCCGGTTTTAATATCTGGTTCTAGTGTAAAAATTGATGGGCAGATAAAAGGATTAACAGCCACTTATATTGATATTACCGAACGCAAGCAAGATGAGCAGCTCCATCAGGTCTTATACAATATCTCCAAAGCTGCCAATTCTGCCATCTCCCTTGACCAGCTCTATCCCTTAATCCATCAGGAGTTAGGCAGCATCATTGACACCACTAACTTCTATATTGCTCTAGTTGATGAGAAAGAAGACAAGATCTACTTTCCTTATTATGTAGATGAGAAAGATGATAATTTCCCTATTATTAACTTTAGCACTGCCAACACCCTTACTGCCTATGTTATAAAAAATGGTCAACCTCTTCTAAATGATAATAATCAATATAAGGAAATGATAAACCAAGGGATATTGTCCCCCTGGGGCAGTACCACCGATAAATCTATCTGGTTAGGAGTTCCCCTCAAGGTAGAAGATAGAGTGATCGGGGCTATAGTAGTACAAAGCTACACCAATCCTGAACTTTATTCCGAGAAAGACATCAAACTTCTAGAATTCGTCTCCTCTCAGGTGGCTACTGCCATCGAGCGTAAAAGAATTGAAGAGAAGATCAGATATCTAAGCTTCCATGATGCCCTAACCGACCTTTACAACCGAGCCTACTTTGAGGAAGAACTGAAAAGGTACAACTTTCCCCGTTATTACCCTTTAAGTGTAATGATGGTAGATATCAATGGCCTTAAGGTAATAAATGATACTCTCGGTCATTATGAGGGGGATAAACTCTTACAAC
>PFIP01000046.1 GCA_002782675.1 Candidatus Infernicultor aquiphilus | reverse complement strand
CTCACCTCAATATTTATTACACCCTTGAATATCTGGTCTATCTGGTCTTTAATATTTCTTTATAATAAATCATCTTTCTTATTTTTAAGGTAAGGTATAGGAATTATTTAAATTCCTATACCTTAAAAATAAACACAGTAACAATTACTACTGTGTTTCTGGAATAATTTATTTAATATTCAATTTTTTCTCTTCTTAATGTTTTTAGTTCCATCAATATTAGTCAGCACTGTCAATTTCCTGTTCTTTTCTGTATGATTTTGATTAAAAAAATTATAACATGATACAATTTTGTTGTCAAAAAATACTAAACCTAACTATCTTTAACCATTTCCTATATGCTAATATAGTTCTTATTTTTCAATATACCTAATAAAAACTATTTAGTCAAGACCTAAGTTACTTACAAAGTTTCTCTTCCATCGCCTTACTTAATTTAGCAAATTCCTTTATCGATAAGGTTTCTCCTCGACGATTTTTATCAATACCTATCTCGTTTAATATACTTTCTATTGCAGGTTTAGCGATCTCTCTCTGAAAATAGTTGGATAGAGAGTTAATCAATCTTTTTCTCCTTTGTTGAAAAGAAGCTCTGATAATATTTAAAAATAGCTTTTTATTGCCTACTTGTACTGGTAGTTTTTCATAAATATCCAATCTAATTATCATTGAATTTACTTTAGGTTGGGGATAAAATACTGTAGAGGAGACAGTATGTACTTTTTGAGGTTGTGAATAATATTGAGCAATCAGGGATATTATACCATAATTTTTATCCCCTGCTTTGGCCATCAGCCTTTCCCCTACTTCTTTCTGCACCAAAAAGACAGCAAATTTTAAATATTTATTAAGTTCAAGAATCTGTCTTATTAAGGGAAGAGAGATATAATAAGGAAGATTGCCCACTATTTTTTCAATTTTTATCCCCTTTTTTCTATTCTTCTCAAAAAAATTAATCAGATTAACATCCATAATATCTTCGAATATTATTTCTATATTATTATAAGGAGAGAGACTTTCTTTTAAAAGGGGATCTAACTTCTTGTCTTTTTCGATGGATATAACTTGTCTGACTAAAGGGGATAAAGCAGAAGTTAGAGTACCCATCCCGGTACCAATTTCTAAAATACAATCTTCTTTATTCAATTTTAGAGAATTAATGATTATTTGTAAGATGTTTTGATCTATTAAAAAATTCTGCCCCAATCTTTTTTTACATTTAAAATTATATTTGGTAAGAAGTCTTATAACTTCTTGGAAAGAAGTCAATTTGGGGTTATTCATTAGATTATTTGCCTTTTAAGAAATGGAGCCGGCGATCTGAGTTGAACAGACAACCTACGGATTACGATTCCGTTGCTCTTCCGATTGAGCTACGCCGGCATCATATCCATTTAAAAAAAATGGTAGGCGGAACAGGACTTGAACCTGTGACCCCCTACATGTGAAGCAGGTGCTCTGCCAACTGAGCTATCCGCCCATTCTTTTATCTTGTAATGAATTAATTGGTGCCCCCAAGGGGATTTGAACCCCTGTCGCCGCCGTGAAAGGGCGGTGTCCTATCCCCTGGACGATGGGGGCATTTTCGATGGGCCGTGCGGGTTTCGAACCCACGACCCCCTGATTAAGAGTCAGATGCTCTACCAACTGAGCTAACGGCCCCAACAAATAATAACTATAGTTTAAAATTTTTTTGCTTCTAAATGTTACTATATTTTTCGTTAGCTGTCAATTAGTAAATAAACAATGAAATCTTTATTCTGGGCTAATTCGGGATAAATTTTCAAATTTCGCATATTCTTTTATAAAAGTTAATTCTACTTTACCGGTGGGGCCATTCCTTTGTTTGCTAATGATTATTTCAGCAATGCCTTTCTTTTCTGTCTTTGGTCTATAATATTCTTCTCGGTAAATAAAAATAACTAAATCAGCATCTTGTTCAATTGCCCCGCTTTCTCTTAAATCAGAAAGACGGGGTCTTCTTTCAATCCTCTGTTCCACTGCTCTAGATAATTGGGAAACTGCTACTACTGGAACATTTAATTCTCTCGCTAAGCTTTTAAGGGAACGAGAAATTTCTGAAATCTCCTGCTGTCTATTCTCTATTCTGCCAGCAGTTTGCATTAGCTGTAAATAATCTACTATTACTAAGCCGAGATTACATTGGGCTTTTAATCTTCTAGCCTTGGCTCTAATTTCCAAACAAGAAATACCTGCTGTATCATCAATAAAGATAGAGGAGGAGGATAATCGACCTGCAGCCATAGATAAGGGAGCCCAATCTGCTTCTACTAATCGTCCTTTTCTTAAATTATGAGAATCAAGACGAGCTTCTGAACATAACATCCGTTGTACTAATTGAGACTTAGACATTTCTAAGCTAAAAATTGCTACCGGGATATTTTTATAAATACTAACATATTGAGCAATATTCATACAAAATGCGGTCTTACCCATACCAGGTCTTCCGGCAACGACAATTAACTCAGAAGGTTGGAAACCAGTAGTAATGTCATCAAGCTCCTCATATCCACTAGGAACCCCGGTAATAAATTCTTCCCTATGATAAAGGTCTTCGATTTTTTCATAACTATCCTGAATTATCTCTTTTATGGGAACAAAAGACTGCCTTATATTTCTGTCTGAAATTTCGAATACTAAATGTTCTGCTTTATCCAGTAAAATTTTGGCATCTTCTTTTTCTTCATAAGCCATAGAAATAATTTTAGTAGTATTGTTAATTAAGTGTCGTAAAATAGATTTTTCTTCAATAATCTTACTATAGTATTCAATGTTCGCTGCAGTAGGAACACTATTAATCAAATTAGTGAGATAAGTAACTCCACCTATTTTTTCTAATAAGTTTTTCCTGTTTAATTCTTCAGTTAAAGTAACTAAATCAACACCTCGACTCTTTTCAAATAGATCAAGAATACACTGGAAAATAATCTGGTGAGATTTTTGATAAAAATCTTCTGGTTTTAATATATCAATACTATGTAAAATTGCTTCTTCCTGGAGCAACATTGAACCTAAGGCAGCCTGTTCTGCACTAATATTTTGAGGAGGATTTCTACCTAATTCCATTTTTTAACTCCATGTTAAATAGTCATTAGTGAATAGTGAATAGTCGTAGGGACAGACCTTGTGTCTGCCCGTAGGACTAATTACGCATTACGGGCAGACACAAGGTCTGCCCCTACGTATTATACATTATTATTTTTTTGATATACGATATACAATATACTAATTTATTCTTTTTTGGTATCCTCTATTTGCTGTTCCTGCTCAGATGGGGAATCAGAAATTAAATTAACTTTAATCTGAGAAACTACATCTTTATATAGGTTAATTGAAATATTATGAATGCCTAACTTTTTCAAGGACTCTTTTAAATCAATCTTTTTCTTGTCTAATTCAATCTTATATTTATTTAATATGATCTCAGTAATATCTTTACTGGTAATAGAACCAAAAAGCTTACCCTCTTTCCCAGCTTTCACTTTAATCTCTAGTGAGATATTATTAAGTTTTTCTGCTAAATTTTTAGCTTCACTTAATTCTTTATCTTTTTTTTCTAATTCACTTTTCTTTAAATATTCTACTTGCTTAAAATTACCTTTAGTATAAGACATCGCTTTACCCCGAGGAAGCAAGAAATTACGGCCGAAACCATCACTTACTTCAACTACATCTCCTACTTGTCCTACTTTTTCAATATTTTGTTTTAAAATTACCTTCATATTTAGCAACCTCCTTTTTATATTATTATAAACATTAAAATATTTTTTTACAATTTAAATTGTTTGGTTAGTTGTTTGCCTAATTTATTCTTCTTTAGCGGTAATTAATTTTCTAAAATCTATCCAGATATCTAACATAGCTGCCCAAGTAGCAATCTGTGATAAAAGTGGTTGAAAACATACCAAGATATAGATAACCCACTTCAAAAAATTTTTAATTTTAAACCGTTCTAATATAAAACCGGTTAAAGAAAGACCATAAATTAAAAATACTACCGAAAAAAATAGTTGTATATTCACTCCAATTTTACTTAGAAGAGGAAGGTTATACTTTGCTCCTAGAAATATCAATATCACCCCTAAAAAATAACTCCAGAAGAAGGATTTTGAAGCTCTCCATTTAGAAAAGGAGGTAAAGTTAGACAGTTTATATCCAAACCTCTTCAAAACTAAGCGAGCTACCCAATAATTTATAATGGTATCAAAAATAGAAGCAAGAATAATCATTCCTGGAAACGCTATCCGAACAATATTAATAGTTTGGGTTAAAGATTCTTTCATTGAAGAAAATTGTTCTGGAGATAACCCCATACCGTTGTAAAAATTCAAAGATTGAGTTATAACTCTGTCTATCTCTTCTACATCGAATAATACAGGATTAATGTTTAAAAACCAAAACCCAATTAAAAGAATTAAACCTTTGGAAAGGAGAGAAGCTACACTCCCAACCATAATAATATCAGTTAAAGAGAAATCATTCTTTATAACAAATCCTAAAGTCAATCCTAATATCCCAAAACCCAACAAAACCATAATTCCTTGCCAGGGGCCAGCTAACATACTTACCAAAATTCCCGATATAAAAGTGGAGATAATGGCAAACTTTAAACTATGACGTAAACATAAAATTATAATTGGAAGCGGACATAAAAAACTTACCAATGTTCCTAATAAGGGAATATATATACTAATGATAAATATAACAGCGGTAATTGCTGCTAGAAATGCACCTTCAACTATTGATTTAGTTGGAATTTGATCACTCAATAAAAGACCTCTTCTTTTAAATTTTAAACTTAAAGCAGAATTAGTTAGTTAGTTAGTTAGTTAGTTAGCTAGCTAGCTGGTTAGCTGGTTTGATTTTAATTCATCAACTAACTAACCAGGTAACCAATTAACTATCTAACCAAATGTTATACTATATACTAATTTACTAATTTGCTTATTTAGCTACATAAGGGAGAAGTCCTATTTCTCTTGCTCTTTTTATAGCTACAGCAAGTGTACGTTGATGTTTTGAGCAATTTCCAGTTGCTCTACGAGATAATATCTTGCCCTGTTCACTAATAAATCTTTTTAATAAGTCTATATTTTTGTAGTCCGCTACTACTTTTTCTTTACAAAAAAAACAGACTTTCTTTTGTGGTCTCTTAAAAAATCCGTAGTTCGTCATTAACGATTATTTTTCCTCCTTTAAATTATCTTCTCTTTTTGGAAGTTTCTTCAACGATGGACTAATTTTCTTTTTTAGAAATTTTTTTTTCTTGTTGTAAAGTTAGTAAATATCTAATAACTCTTTCTTCTAACCTTACCACTCTTTCTAGTTCAGAAATAATTTTTTCATCCACATCAAAATTTAAGACTACATAAATTGCT
Organism: Candidatus Infernicultor aquiphilus; assembly: GCA_002782675.1. Lineage (GTDB taxonomy): Bacteria > Atribacterota > Phoenicimicrobiia > Phoenicimicrobiales > Phoenicimicrobiaceae > Infernicultor > Infernicultor aquiphilus. Next base: position 5,492 of record PFIP01000046.1, on the reverse strand, counting down.
TCTGTAAAATTCTTAATTTCATAACCTAATTTTCTTTTACCCCATTTATTTGTCTTGGTTATCTCTCCCTTACCATCAGTAATAACTTTTTTAATTTTATCAAATAAAGAATCTAATTCTTCATCTTTTAATTGGGGATTTATAGCTAGCATTATTTCATAACTTCTCATCTGTTCACCTCCTCCTTTTGGTCTAATCAGCCCCTGAAAGATTTCTTCAGGAGCAAGGAAATTAAAAACCTAAATTGATTTAATATTATATCATCAGATATTTTTGATATCAAGCTTTAAATTTAATTTTATAGCTTATAAATAATTAATAAATAAAAATCCTAAAATATATTTTTATCTCTCTTTAATTAATCTCTGGGGACAATTTCACGAATTTTCTTCTCTAATTTTACTCGAGGAACTAGAACCTTTCTACCACAACAAAGACATTTTAGACCAATATCAATACCGGTCCTGGTGATTTCCCAATGAAAACCCCCACAAGGATGTTTTTTCTTTAATCTAACAATATCTCCGATTCCTAATTTTAAAGGCATTTTATTATATTCCAATTGACCAATTGACCAATTGACCAATTCTCCAATTCTCCAATTATATTAGTTGGCCAGTTTACCAGTTACCGGTTAGCCAGCAGGAATAACAGAAGGAACAGACAGATTGGGTGAATCCAACCCAAACTCCTCTTTAAAACTTAAAACTCGAAACTTATGCCCTAAAACCTATTAACCGGCAAACTAAGTAACTGGCTAACCGGATAACTAAGTAAAGTTATAATTGTTGCAAGAGAGAATTATATTCTTCTTTATCTCTTTTTTCTTTAAAAGGGCCGACTATAGATAAATTTATTTTGTTTTTTATAAAAATATTTTGAGCTAATCTTTGAATGTCTTCGACCTTTACTTCTTCAATTCTTCCTCTTACCTCGTCAAAAGTTAAAGGTCTACCATATAAGAACATCTTGTTCCCCAACCAAAATGCCCTACTTAAAGTATTCTCTAAGTTTAAAGATAATGCGCCTTTATACATCTCTTTTGCTTTTCTTAATTCCTCTTCCTTCAAATTATCTTCCTTTATTTTTCTAAGTTCCTCCAGGGTGGTATGAATGGCTTCCTTTGTTTTGCTCGAATCTGTACCTACATAAATGTTAAAAGAACTTATATCGTTAAAATATTGAATAAAGGAATGAATATCATAAGCCAAACTTTTTTTAACTCTTATTTCTTGAAAAAGCCGAGAACTTAATCCCGAACCCAATATTATGTCTAATAAATCCATAGAGTATTTATCAGGGCTTAACCGAGAAATTCCCGGAAAACCAAAAGAAAGATGAGTTTGATTGGTCTTTTTAAATCTTATTCCTATTAGAGAAATATTTTGATTATCATAAGCGGGTATATATTTTTTAATTTCACCCTCTTTCATTCTTTTAAAACATTTCTTAATCTGTAAAATTACTTCCGCTACCTTGATATTTCCGGTAACGCTTATCACTAAATTATTGGGACGATAAAATTCATCTATATATGATAACAGATCTTCTCTTTGAATATTGCGTATACTTTTTTCATCTCCGAGAATAGACTTTCCCAGAGGATGATTTTTCCATATTATCTGGTCAAGCAAGATTTCTACTAATTCCTCCGGTATATCTTGATATTTTTTAATCTCTTCAAGAATTATTTTCTTTTCTTTATAAAGGTCCTCTCTCCTCATTAGTGAGTTTAATACTATATCAGCCAGCACATCGAAAGCAACTTTAAATTGTTCTTGGGGAACTTTAACATACAACTGAGTAGTTTCTTTAGAGGTATAAGCGTTTATCTCTCCACCAATACCTTCTATGACTTGAGATATTTCTAAGGTATTTTTCCTCTGGTTCGTACCTTTAAATAGCATATGTTCAATGAGATGAGAAATTCCTTGATGTTTTTCTTCTTCATATCTTGACCCAGCTCCTATCACTAAAACAATAGCTACCGATTTCATATAAGGCATTTTTTCTACTACAATTCTTAAACCATTTTCTAATTTTATTACTTTATAAATAATAATTTCCTCCCTTTAAATTAGTCGTTAGTATATCGTATCGCGTATCGCGTCAAAATACAGTTCCGCTAAACGCTAACCGCTATTTGTTCTTCCTCAAAGTTTTACTAGGGTTTTTTAACTACAAATACTTCTTCTAATTTTGTAAAATCCACCTCTGGTCTTATTAACACTTTTTGAAACAGAGCATTGTTTTCCTTTTTTACTCCCACTATCTTACCAATCATAATTCCTTTGGGGAAAATACTACCTAATCCAGAAGTAATCACCATATCGTTTATCTTAAGATCAGCATCATGAGAAAGATATTCCATATTACAATAATTACTCTCGCTTCCTTTTACTACTCCTATATCTCTTGATCTCTGAATCATTCCTCCTACTGCACTTCTCTGATCTAGTATTAATAATATTTTTGCTGTATGTGAATCAACACTAACCACTTTACCAACCAGCCCACTGTAAGTTGCTACGGCCATGTTTTTATTTACTCCATCAGCTTCTCCCTTGTCAATAATTATACTATTAAACCAATTTCCTGGTTCTCGGCTAATTACCAAAGAGGGGATCATTTCATAAGAAAAAGATTCTTTAAGTTCTAATAATTTTTTCAATCTATCATAGGCTATTAATTTTTCTTTTAATACAGCATTTTCTTGAAGGGTCATTTCAATTTTTTCTTGTAGCTTTTTATTTTCTTCTTCTACCCTCTTAAATTTAGCTATAGCCTTTAAGTAGTTTTTTGTATTATCAGTAACTATACTTATACCTTGATTAAGGGGAGAAAAAGCTCTCAACACAATACTCTCCAGCCATTTAAGATACATTTTACCATGGTAGTCTATAGTCATTATAAAGACAGTTACAATAATTAATATAATAAGAATTAGCAATGCCTTGTTCTGAGGTAAAAGTTTTTTCAATATAAATCACCTGATTAAATTTATCAATTAGCCAATCAACCAATTCTCCAATTAAATCAGTTAGCCAGTCTGTGAGTAAGTTGCGTAATGTGTAATAAGTGACAAGTAAGCTAAACGCTATACGCTCTATGCTAATTATACGAGATACTATTCACTAACGACTAATTTAAATTCCTTTGCTTGTTCTAATTAAAACTCTTTGATAAAAATTAAAATCCTCCATAACCTTTCCTATACCTTTAATTACACAATATACCGGTTCAAAAGATGTAAAAGTTGGAATACCTATCTCCTCTTGCAAAAGTTCCGCTAATCCTACTAAAAGTGAACCTCCACCAGTCATAATAACCCCCTTGTCTATAATATCCGAGATCAATTCGGGAGGTGTCTTTTCTAAAGTTATCTTTACTGTATTAGCGATTATTCTTAATGGCTCAGAAAGGGCTTCTCTCAATTCATCTTTAGAAATTTTAATTATTTTAGGCAGGCCAGTAACTTTATCCCTTCCCCTAATTTCATAACCACTATTTTCTGGACTTAATTTATCTATAGATAAATTAAGTTTAATCTCTTCTGCAGTTAATTCACCAATATATAAATTATGTACTTGTTTAACATATTTGGAAATTACTTCATTAATATAATCTCCGGCAATCTGGCTTAACTCACTTACCACTATCCCACCCAAAGATATGATAGCTACTTCGGAAGTTCCTCCTCCTATATCTACTACTAAATTGCCCATAGGTTCAAAGATAGGTAGTCCTACTCCAATCGCTGCTGCTATGGGTTCATCGATCAGAAATACTTGTCTTGCTCCACATTTATAAGCAACTTCTGATACTGCTCTTTTTTCTACTTCTGTAACTCCGGAAGGAACACAAATTATAATCGATGGTCTTATAAAACGATTAGGATGATAAACTTTTTTAATAAAAAATTTCAACATTTCAGCGGTTACTTCAAAATTAGCTATTACTCCTTCTTTTAAAGGTCTAACAGTAAACAAACCTCGAGGAGTTCTTCCCATCATCTTTTTTGCTTCTTTCCCAACTGCTAATATCTTATTACCACCATCTTTAAAAGCCACCACTGATGGTTCATATAAGACAATTCCCTTCCCCTTAATATACACGAGAGTGGTAGAAGTACCTAAATCAATCCCTATATTCTTGGTAAATAATCCAAAAAAAATATTTCCTTGCATTTTTCTATCACTCCTTTTCACTCATGTATTCTTCTTAATAATTTTAATTCTTTGGAATAAAAATTAAAAGATCTAAAGATGAACTACTTTTTCACCACAATGTCTGCATTTTCCATCTTCATCCAAGCCCAAATTAATAATATTATAACCTGTTCTTTTAATCAAAAGTGTCTTACAGTTACCACAATAAGTGGCGTTAGCTTCCTCATCCCATATATTACCTAGATATACATATTTCAATTTTTTTTGAGCAATCTCCCGAGCTTTATACAATGTGGAAATGGGGGTTGCCGAAATATTCATCTTATAACAAGGAAAATAGCGAGAAAAATGCAAAGGTATTTCTTCATTTAAAGAAGAAATCCAATCCACCATCTCTTTAATTTCCTCTTCGCTATCATTCAAACCAGGGATAATTAGATTGGTTATTTCTAGATGGCAATATTCTTTAGAAAGCTCGATAGTACGTAGTACAGGAGACAATTTTCCTTGGCAATATTTTTGATAGAAAGAATTTCGAAAAGATTTAAGGTCAATGTTCAAAGCATCTATAAAAGGAAGAATTTTAAGGAGAGGTTCATAATTAATAAATCCATTGGTAACCAATATATTTTTTAAATTATTTTTCTTCGCTAATTTCGCGGTATCCAGCACGTATTCATACCAGATTAATGGTTCAGAATAGGTGTAGGCAATCGCTGGGGAATTATTCTGAAGAGCTAATTGCACAGCCTTTTCAGGTGATAACTCTTCTACTGACACATCTTTTATATTTGCCTGAGAAATAGTCCAGTTCTGACAAAAGTCACAAGATAAATTGCATCCTATGGTACCCAGAGATAAAACCATTATTCCGGGATAAAAATGATAAAGTGGTTTTTTTTCAATGGGATCCATTCCATAGGAAGAAATTTTAGAATAGATTAAAGAATAAAGTTTATTATTTATATTTTTACGAGCTCGGCAAAAACCAACCTGGTCTTTCTTTATTAAACATTCTTTAGGACAAAGCAGACATTTTATGACCCCTTTTTCTTGATCCACTAATTCGTAAAATAAAGCCTCTTTCATTTAAGTAATTACCTCTTAATTAGTCGTTAGTAGGACAGGCGTCTCGCCTGTCTATTAGTCGTTAGTCATTGGGAGCTCTAATTTTGGAGTAGGGGTCGAATTTATTCGACCCGCATTGTTTGGTAACTTTCCAAGCGGGCTCGATGAATCGAGCCCCTACCTCCTAAACGCTCTAATTTATTTATTATTCTGGATTCTGGATTCTATTTTATTTACGAGATACGATTCACGAAA
>PFIP01000084.1:2579-13400 GCA_002782675.1 Candidatus Infernicultor aquiphilus | reverse complement strand
CTGGATTAATCCCTCTGATGCCGAGAAAAGAAAGATTAAAAATGGAGATAAAGTAAAAGTCTATAACCAAAGAGGTAATTTTATTTTAAAGGCCCTACTTACGAAAAAAGTGGCTAAGGGAATTGTACATATTTACTTTGGTTGGTGGGATGGAGTGCATAAAGTTAATATAAATAAACTTACCGGAGATTATATCAGTGATATAGGTTATGAAGCAGCTTTTCATAACTGCTTGGTCGAAGTAGAAAATACAGTCTGACGGTTCTCTGTTCCTAAAATTTTATTAGTATGCTATAATATTTATCAAAAATCATTAATAAGTAAAAGAGAACCGTCCCCTGTACCTGGGAGAAATGAAATGAATTTTTTAGATTTAGTAAAGAAAAGACAAAGCGTTCGAAAGTATCTAAATAAAATGGTGGAAAAAGAAAAAATTGAACGCTGTCTGGAGGCGGCACGGCTTGCCCCTTCGGCTAGTAATTCCCAGCCCTGGGAATTTATCGTAGTAGATGATCCAAAATTAAAAGAAGCAGTAGCCAACGAAACATTTGATCGAATTATTTCTTTCAATCGTTTTTCACTACAGGCACCTGTTCTAATTCTATTAATTTCGGAAAGATCAGGTTTGGTTAGAAAAATTGCCGAAGCTATCAAAGATAAACCATTTAATCTTATCGATATTGGAATTGCTGCTGAACATTTTTGCCTGCAAGCAGCAGAGGAAGGATTAGGTACATGTATATTGGGATGGTTCAAAGAGAAAGAAGTAAAAAAGCTCCTTAATATTCCCTTAGCCAAAAGAGTCGAACTTATTATAACTTTAGGCTATCCCGAATCAGTGGGAATACGCCCTAAAGAACGGAAAGCCATAGATGAAATCAGAAGTTATAACCACTAGAAAGGAAAATAGCTGGGCGGTAGAGCGGTAGGATAGAATAAGAAGGGACTAAAAAATGAGAATCAAAATAAAATATTTAAATGGGATTAGGTTTAAGCGCTTTATTATTAGTTCTGCCCAACGTATAAATCAGATGGAGCAATATCTGAATGATATCAATGTTTTTCCAGTAGCAGATGGAGATACTGGTACTAATATGGCTATGACTATGGCCAGTATAGTACAAGGAGTGAAAAAATGCCACGAATCTTCTTTTGCAGAAGTTAGTAATACTATTGCTGATTCAGCGTTAATAGGAGCACGCGGTAATTCAGGGGCCATATTAGCTCAATTTTTTCAAGGGTTAGCAGAAGCCACCAGGGGTAAAGTTCGCCTTTCTACTGAAGCTTTTGCTAATGCTGCCACCAAAGCGGCAGAACAAGCCAGGAGGGCAATTTTGCATCCTCAAGAAGGCACTATTATTACCGTAATGAAAGATTGGACCAATCATCTGGAAAAACATTCCAGTCATACTCCTGATTTTGCTGACCTTTTTAAAAAATCATTATCTAAAGCAAAGGAATCTTTAGCAGAAACACCCGATAAACTTGCCGTATTGAAAAAAGCAAATGTGGTTGATGCAGGGGCACAGGGCTTTGTTAATTTATTAGAGGGTATAGTTGATTTTATTGAATTTGGGAAAATTCGCTCCGCCAAGGTTATGAATTTTGCAACTAATAAAATTAAGCATTTTAATCTCCATAATATAAATAATAAAATTAATTTTCAATTTTGTGCGGAATGCTTGATTGAAGGTGGCGATATAGATAGAGGGAATATTCGGCAAAAACTTTCTTTTTTAGGTAATTCATTAATTGTGGCTGGCTCTAAAAATAAAGTTCATATTCATATCCATACTGATAAGCCGGAAGAGGTTTTTGATATATTATCTGACTATGGAACTTTAATACATAGCAAAGTTGAGGATATGTACCATCAATGTAACGAGATGGAGAAGCATAATCAGCTTAATACTATTGGAATAGTTACTGATTCAACCTGTGATTTACCACCCGAGATGATTAAAGAGTATAATATTCAGATGGTGCCTATAGTTATCCAAGTAGGTAAAAAGAGTTATTTGGATAAAGTAGAAATTAAACCAAAAGATTTTAATCATCTTTTACAAACTTCTAAGGAAAAACTATCCACTTCTCAGCCCTCTCCAGCTCTATTTAAAAAAGCTTATGATGAAGCTATACTAAGATATAAATCTATAATCTCTTTACATATCTCTGAAAAATTAAGTGGAACGATTCAAGGTGCCCGGATGGGTTGTAAAGATATGGAGTATAGTAATAAAATTTATATTATTGATAGTAAAACAACTTGTACTGCTTTAGGGTTATTAGTTTATAAAACAGCTCAGTGGATAAGAAATGGTTTTGAACTGGAGGAAATTATTGATCGGTTAAGACGAGCTATAAAAAATACCAGAATTTTTATAGCAGTTCCCACTTTGAAATATATCATACGCAGTGGTCGCTTGAACAAAACTAAGGGATTCGTAGGTACACTTCTTAATCTAAAACCTGTTCTTACCATTGATTCTCAGGGTTGTATTACTGAAGCGGCTAAAGTGATTGGACAAAATAGAGTTATTCGTAAGACTTTAGATATGGCGATTAAATATGCTAAAAAGGTTAAGAATCCATACTTTGGAATTGCTCATGTAACAGCACCTGAACTTGCTGAGTGGTACAGTAATGAAATTCGGACCCACTTTAATTCCTCAGAAATAATGATTGCGGAAGCTTCTCCCGCTTTAAGCCTACATATTGGTATCGGCGGAGTTGCTATTGCAGTCTCAGGAGATTAGAAATTAAATAAAAAATATTCCATAAATTTTTAATTACTTTTTATTATTTTTAACTTAAATTTATTTTTTGCTAGGATTTGAGGAAAATTTAAAAGTATATTTAATTATTATGGGGTTAATAGGGTTAATAAAACTATGAAAAAAGTATTAGAAGAGATTTTAGATTATTTGGAATTAAAAGTAAACTATGCTGATATCAGGTTGGTAGAAACTGAAAGCGAGAATATTGAAGTAGAAAATGGAATATTATCTTCTTACCGTGTCTTAAATAATAAAGGAGTAGGAATACGAGTGTTAGTTAATGGTGCGTGGGGATTTGCTGCTTCTAATAATTTAGATAAGCTATCTTTATTAAAAACTGCAACCAAGGCTTTGGTTATTGCCCAAGCTTCCGCTCTTATTAAGAAGGAAGAAATCAAGCTTGCTCCCGAAGATAAGCATATTGCTACCTATATTACTCCTATAGTTAAGGATTCTTTTAAAGTTAACCCCACAGAGAAGATAGACCTTTTAGTAAAAGCTACTAAAATTATGTTAAGAGATAAAGTAAAGAAGACTGAGGGTCTTCTAAATTTTTATAAGATCCAGAAAACATTTTTATCTACTGAGGGTTCTCATCTCGAACAAACTATTTTTACATCTGGTGGTGGAATTGCTGCCTATGCCATAGGTGAAAAGGATTTTCAAACTCGATCTTATCCTTCCAGCTTTGGTGGTGATTATGCCACTTCTGGTTATGAGTTTATCGAAGAGATAAAACTATTAGAAAATGCGGAAAGAATATCAGAAGAAGCTAATCAGTTATTATTTGCCCCTCCTGCCCCAGAAGGGATAATGGATGTTGTATTAGGAGGGTCTCAACTTGCCCTTCAGGTTCATGAATCTTGTGGGCATCCTGTGGAATTGGATAGGGTATTGGGGAAGGAAATTAGCTTTGCGGGAGGAAGTTTTTTAACTCTAGATAAATTAAATAATTTTATCTATGGAAGCCCAGAGGTGACTATTGTAGCGGATGCAACTGTTCCTGGAGGGTTAGGCAGTTTTGGTTACGATGATGAGGGTGTTCCTGCTTCAAAAACTTATTTGGTAAATCGGGGGGAATTTTCGGGTTATTTAATGTCCAGAGAAGATGCTTTTAAACTTGGTTTAAAGAGTAATGGAGCAGCTCGAGCAGATGGTTGGAAAAGAATACCTCTGGTGAGAATGACTAATATTAATTTATTACCAGGGAATTTTGAATTTGATGAACTTATTGGGGATATAAAACAAGGTATATATTTAGATACTAATAAAAGTTGGAGTATAGACGATAAGAGATTAAATTTTCAATTTGGCACTGAGTTTGCCCGAGAGATAAAGAAGGGTAGACTGGGTAAAATTTATAAGAATGCTATATATCAAGGTATAACTCCAGAGTTTTGGCGTTCCTGTGATGGAGTAAGTAAACAGGAGCACTGGCACATATGGGGTATAACCAATTGTGGTAAAGGACAGCCGGAGCAAGTAATGCAGGTTGGTCATGGTACTTCGCCGGCAAGATTTAGAAAGATACAGGTAGGTGCTTCCCAATGAAAGATGTAAACTTTTGGAGAGAGTTAGTCAAAAGAATAAAAATTTATCTTAAAAAAAATGATTTTGAAATAATAGTTATAGAAAGTAATAGTGAGCTTACCAGATTTGCCCAATCATATATCCATCAAAATGTGGCGGAAACCGATTTGAATTTTACTTTAAAGGTGATAAATAAGGATAGGATTAGTATAGTAGAGATAAACAGCATTGATGAGCAGGTTTTATCTAAAAATATAGAAAAAGCTATTGAGCTGGCCAAGATTAGTCCAAAATTAGATTATCATTATCAATTAGTAAAGCCCCAGTTATATAAAATAAAAAGTAAATATTCTGAAGAGACGGCTAATTTTACTCCTCTAAAGCGGGCACACCTGATTAATAATTTAATCAAAGAAGTAAATAGAGAGGGATATGAAGCAGCGGGAGCTTTTAAGACAGAGACCATAGCGATAGTGATTATTAATTCAGAAGGAGTCTTTGCTTTTGATCAAGGGACTAAAGTAGATTTCAATGGTGTAATTACTAAAGATAATTCAACAGCATATGCCTCCTTTATAGACAGTGATATTAGTAATTTTAATATAAAGAAAATAACCGATGAGTTATTAAGCGTTGCTTTTAAAAACGTAGATCAGGTAGAGATTGAACCAGGAATATATACGGTTATTCTTTCTCCAGAGGCAGTAGCAAGTATTTTAGATTATACTGCTTATACTGCTTTTAATGGTAAATTGATTGTGGAGGGAAAAAGTTTTTTTTCTGCTAACCGCAGGAAAAAGATTTTTCCAGAAATTATAACTATTTTAGATGATCCTCTTGATGAACTTACCCTGCCTATACCTTTTGATTTTGTAGGATATCCTCGAGAAAAAATTTATCTCATCAAGGACGGAGTTATAGTAGATGGGGTGTATGATCATCTTACGGCTTTAAAGTATAACCTGAAATGTACTGCCAACACTTTACCGCCAGAAAGTGCTTCCATGGGAGCCCTGCCTTTTAACCTGGTGATGAAAGGTGGAGAAGATAATATTCAGGATATAATCGGGAATACCAAGAAAGGTGTCTATATCACTCGTTTTCACTATGTTAATGTTCTTAATCCTATGAGTGTCCAGTTGACCGGAATGACCAGAGATGGGACTTTCTTAATAGAAGATGGTAAGATGATAAAAGCCATTAAGAATATGAGATTTAATACCAGTGTAATAGATATGTTAAAGGCAGTGGATATGATCTCTAAAAACCGACAGACTAAAAAAGGGTTTGTTGGGCCAGTAGTGGCTCCTTATCTTAGAACAAAGAATTTTACTTTTTCCAGTAAGACAAGTTTTTAGAGAAGAACAGTCTGATGGTTCTCTGTTCCACGAAAAAAGTTTTGAGTTTTGAACTAACGGCTAACGACTATTTACTATCGACTAAGTTATTTTACAGAAGCGATAAAAATATCTCTAATGGCCAGAAGTTCACTTTTACGAGGTTTTCTCTCCCGAGATACTTCTTCAACTATAGCTCTTCCTAAAGCAGCAATAAGAGAAAACAAAAATATATCTCCTGATACTTTTGCACCTGAGGATAAAATAACCTCTCCGAACAAATCGCCCGCTTCTTTTTGTCTAACTCTTAATTTTTCAAAGAGTTCATTTATCTTTTTCTTGCTCTCTTCCTTTTGCATAAAATCATAACCAATTCTTTGGATAGTAATAAAAATCTTAGAATTTTCATCTAAAAGATTTATATAGAAATCTACTATTGTCTTAATCCGTTGTTTGATATCGGTGGTTTGGTAAATTATTTCTTCTACTTTTCCAAAGAGTTTTTTAATATATTGTTCAATAAGCTCAGAAGCTAAATCTATTTTGGAAGGATAATAATAATAAATAGTAGGTTTTTTTACTCCTGAAAGCTGAGCAATATCCTCCATAGTAGCTTCATAAAAACTTTTTTTAAAAAAAATCTCTTGGGCAGCCTCTAAGATTTTTTCTTTTTTATTAATATTTTCGTCCATTAGAAAGACCACTCTCCTACCAGATATAGACCTTCTGCACTTTTCATCTGTCCAAACTTTGACCCCTCTTCTCCCATAATAAAAAGATAAGAAAGAGTTATAGAAAAGTCATCGGTAAAATTATAACTGGCACCAATATAATTTATCATACTCCCATCGCTAAGGCTTATTCCTCCCAGGTAATTAGGGGTAAATTTACTATCTTTTAACTCCTGTTTGGCGTTTAGAAAAAGGTAGGGAGAACATTCATCTCCTTCTTCAGAGGCAAATCCCCATATATATCCAACATTTAAATAAAGATTAGAAGAAGTAGTGTAATCTACACCTATAGCTGCTTTAAAATAAGGATCTTTTAGTGCATATTCCTCTTGTACTTCCCAGGGTTCAGGTATAATATAGGCTAAATCTCCTCTCAGAGTAGCCCCTTCAATACCGGGAAAATCTCCTTGAAATTCCAATCCAAAAATCTCTCTTTTAGGGTATCCTAATCCTAAATCCAAAGATACTCCAGAAGGCCCTGGAACAGGGGTAATAGTTTCAGGATAGGCACTAAAATAATAACCATTATAATAGCTGATAGCAGCATCAAAAGAAGTAAAACTTCTTCCTAATTTTATCCCACATACTGGGTTTTCAGGGAGATTATGAGTAATATTAATATCCTTTATTTCTATTCCTTGGGCCTGGAATTGGGGAGAAAACATAGAAAGATATAGTTGTTTTTCATATTCTTCCGGTAGAAAGGAAGGGCTAAAATGAGGAAGACCTATAACCTGCAAATAGGTAATATCATTAAAATAATAAGTGGCCTCGACTCCTAATATTCCATTCTTTCTGGATATATCTGTAAGAGATATATTGGGAGGTAGGGGATTAAAATTATCTAAGGGACTGAACATATCCGAGGCACCCCAATTTATAATTAGCAAACCTGTTTTAAGATCAAGATTAGGGATAAGATCATAGGTGCTTATATAAAGTTCTTTAGGTATAATCATAATAGGATTAAGATAGAAATTTTTATCAGTATATTTAATCACTAAATCTCCTTCCGCAAAAACCTCATCAGTAAAACTATGAATATAATTAAGGTCTAAATTTAAGGTGTTGTTTAAATTTTGGCTGGCGAAATTATACTCTCCAGAATAAGTCAGACTTCCAGAAAATTCACTGGCAAAGGCAGCTAAAGCAGAAAATAGCACCAGAATAAATACTACCAGAAAAATATTTCTTTTTGAACTCATATTCTCTTCTCCTTTTTCATATGATGTATTTTTTTATGTAGGGGGCGGATTTATCCGCCCCGGGTTATGCAGACACAAGGTTTGCCCCTACAAATTATCTCCTGAATTCTGATTCCTTCTTTCATAATTATACGCTATACGCTATCAGGGCGTATAGCAATACGCCCCTACTAAATACTATTCTAAAGTGTCGGCTTCGATAATGTCCTGATACTAAAAAAATCGGAGGCTAATTCTATATTATATTCTATTTCTTTTATCACTATTTTGGTCTTTTTATTTTCCATTAGATCAGTAAATTCTATCTCCATCGGAGTAATTTTCCCCTGATCATCAATCTTGATATTAACTATTTCTAGGGTTTTGGTAAGTGTTTCACTGGTATCATAAAATTCTACGTTTTTAGCATAAAATTTTTCTTTATCCACACTGAGAATGATCTTCTTATAAGAAGTGTCTTCCCCGGTGGGTATAATTTCTATCCGATATTCTTTTTCTGTTTCCTGCAGTAATTTTTTTTCATTATCCTTATCTTCATAATCCATACTCATATCTTCATAGGATAGACCGGTTCCCATAAATTCATCACCCTTCGAGCTTCCGGCAATTCTTCTCGGTTTATCATAAGCCGGCATATATAGATATATCTTCTCACTACTGTTAAGATTCAAAAGAGTTACCCCTTTTACTGATTTGGGGGAGAGAAATCTCACCAGGGAACTGGTTTTATCTCCCTCTTCTTTTTGGGAGAACATTAACATCTCCCTTACTTCCTCTTTCCCTTTCTGGTCAATTAAGGTCATTTCGGAAATAGTTTTTTGGGTGGTAAAATCAGGTGACCTTTCATCCATTTTATCTATGATTTCCTCTACAGTTAAAGTTTGAGCCGAAATAATATGGATAGAAAACAATAAAATAAGTAGGGTTAAAATAAAAATCTTATAATTTAATTTCACTTCTTTCCTCCTCTTTAAGTTTTATATTATTTAATAAGATAGGGAGTAGAGTCAATGTATAGATTACACTTAAAATCATTACACTCCCGATAAGTTTACCAAACACGGCCATCATTTTAATTTCTGAAAAACCAAGTACAAAAACTCCAGCAGCCACGGAGATAGAATTAAAGACAATTGCCCGTCCAGTCCCGGTTAAGGTGATTTTCATAGCCTCAATTTTTGATCTTCTAGTCAGTTCGTTTTTATATCGAGAAATATAATGGATGGTATAGTCAATTCCTGCTCCTATAGCAATGCTGGCCACCATTATACTGCCTATATTTAAATCAATATTTAAAAGACCCATTGTCCCAAAGGCAGTAATTATAGTTAGAGTAATAGATATCATAGCTAATAATCCCACCATAAGAGAACCAAATTGAATCATTAGCATGATCGCTACTGCAATAAATGCTATGATCATGCTCTTTACCTGCCCTTTGAATAAACTGTTATTTATTTTATCGCTAATTACTGGAATTCCAGTAAGTTGGAAAGAGACTTCAATATCTCCATTATTATCGGGGGAATAGATGGCTTCATCCATTAAGTACCATAAAATATCTTTTTCCTCATCTTTTAGGTTTTGTCCGGTAAGTTTCTCGGTCGAAAGCTGGGCAAATCTTACTTTTTCTCTATTTTCTACAATTATTTTAGAGTCTTCTAAGATCCCCAGAAGGTAAACGGCGTCATCTGGAGATAATTTTATTTTTTCTGTTAGGTCTTTTATTAGATCATCTGGAGATTTATTATCTCTTGTATAACTGGTAAGTATAGGGAGTAAATCTATCTTTTCTATGCCTAAATCTTCAATCTCTAATGAAGATACATTTAAGATTTCATTGCTAAATTCCTCGCTATCCTTTTTAAACTCAGAGCCAGGAGTGCCGGCAATTTTTATAAGTTCTTCTTTTAATTCCTCTTTATTATTTAGTTTAACACTTTTTGCCTCTAAAGAAGATATAATTTCCTCGACCAGGTAAGCATAATATTCTGGTTTTGCTTCTTCATTTATTTTGGAAAGTTCTGTTTTTCTAACTTGTTGGGGGATATTTTTTATAAATTCTCTCATTTGATTGATAGCTTGATTAAGGGCAGTAGAGGTCATATCTTTGGTCCTAATCTGCATTAAAGTTTCATCATTCTGTTCGCCAATCATATTGGCAATATAGGCATTATCTCCGGCCAAAAACCATAAATTATCAATTTTATCTTCGTTAGCTGGAATTATATTCTTGTTCTCCATAGCATTATTAAGCTGAATTAAAAAGTCGGTAATTGACGAGGGTTCACCCAGAGCAGAAAGTTGTTTTGAATAATCTTCAATCTTTTTCATCTGTCTTAATACATAAGGATTTTTTACATTTTTTGATTGGATATAGACGTAAAGGTAATCTGTTCCTCCAAATTTTTCATTGAAATAATTCATAGTTTTTATTATCTTGCTTTCTTTACCCAATCTTGATTCCATTGATGATTCAGTTTTAACTCTGGTGCTAAAAGCAATAGAAATTATCCCTATTATTAATATAGAAATTAAAATTACTTTCTTTTCTTTTAATATTGATTGGCTGACTAATCGCAAAAGTCTGGTAATTACATCATTGGCTTCATAGGAAAATTTTTGATGGATTTTTACTGGCGGAAAAATAGTAAAAAGTGACCCTAACAAAAAAGTTGCCAGCACAAAGGCAAAAAATATTCCCAAAGTGGAAAAAAATCCAAATTCAGTCATAGGCCTCACGATAGCAGCGGTGAGCGATAAGAATCCAGCCATAGTAGTAATTGCGCTCATAAAAATAGGAATAAATATATTTTGTATGGTCGTATTTACTGCTTCCAAAGGATTAAGATTATGCCTTTCTTCGTAATATCTACTTAAAAAATGTATACCATAGGCGGTGGCTAAGGATATCATTAATACCGGCATGGCAGAAATCATCATCGTAACACTTTTACCGCTTGAGGCTACAAATCCCAGGACCCATAAAGAGGAAAGTAGTGCCACCAGAAGTGGTAAAAATACTCCCAAAAAACTTCTGAAGCAGAAGTAAAGAATTAAAAGTATAACCAGAGCAGCAATAATAGCTAATCTCATCGTGCCCCAAGAACTTTCAGAGATATCAACAGTTATAAGAGGCATACCAAAGTAATATACCTGTAAAGTTTGACCTTTTAAAGGCTCTATTATATTCTCCAGTTCCTTTTTAAGTTCTTTTCCTTCTATCCCTTTTTTTGTTTCG
>PFIP01000084.1:0-2109 GCA_002782675.1 Candidatus Infernicultor aquiphilus | reverse complement strand
TCGAATGTCAAGGAAAATAAAAATAAAAAAATTTTTTTGTTACGGTTTTTTGTATTTGGAGTAGTGGTCGGATTTATCCGACCCATGTTTTTTAAGCAACTTTTCTAGCGGGTTCGATGAATCGAACCCCTACCTCTGGCTCTTGACGTCTAATTTTCCCTACGCAATACGCGATACGATATACACAATACGAGTAAAGCTTGACAAAAAGGGATATTAAAACCTATAATTAAGGCAACAAAATGAATATATAATTAAATATTTAAGGGGATAGTAGATAACAGTCATTCCCAGAGAACTGATGGCTGGTGAAAATCAGTAGGTGACTTTACCGAATTCCACCCCTCAATAATTTTCTGGTGAAATAGAGTATCCAGAGACGCACTATAGTGTGTTAAAAAATAGCCAATGAAGGATAGGATGTTCCTATTAAAATAGGGTGGCACCACGTGAGTAAGCTCTCGTCCCTGCTGGTAGTATAGATATTACTAACTGACGAGAGTTTTTTGTTTAAATGAAAAGTTCAACAAGTTAAGACCCTCCCCCGCCCTCCCCCTTCGAGGGGGGAGGGTTTGGGTAGGGGTGAAAAAAGGTAATAAATATCTATGAAAGAATTTGAAATAATTGATCATACTGCTGATATCGGAATAGTTGCTTATGGAAAGACTAAAAGAGAAGTTTTCATCAATGCTGCTAAAGGGATGTTTGAAATTATCGCTGGAGAAGACAGAGACCTTAAAGAAAATTTTTATGCTAAAATTAAACTGGAAGCTAAAAGTCTGGAAGACTTACTAATTGCCTGGCTTAATGAGTTATTATACATCAGTGAAGTTAAATTGGTTATTCTTAATAAATTTAAAATAAAAGAATTATCTGATGTTCAGATTAAAGCAGAAGTTGGAGGAACGAAAATCAACCATCTTTCTATTAGAATAAAAAGAGAGGTAAAAGCAGTTACTTATCATGGTTTAGAAATCAAAAAAGATGAGGAAAGCGGACTCTGGAGTGCTCAAGTAATTTTTGATATCTAACCATAACAAGTAATAAGTAATGAGTGATTAGTGATAAGCAAAGGAGCCAAATGTAGGGGTTCGATTCATCGAACCCGCTAATGAAAAATATTAATACAACACATCCTTACGAAAATAAGACTTTATTAAAAAAGAATTCAACCGTTTCTTATATTTTATTATATCAACCTGAGTAATCCGTATTTTAAATCTGTGTAATTATCCATACAAAAGGAGGAGATTAATATGAAAGAATCTTGGGATGGACCTTTAAATAAGATAGATGATTATCGCTGGGAAATTCCCAAAAGTTATAACTCTGGGATGAGAGTTCCTGGTCTGATTTATGCCTCTTCAAATTTATTAGAAAAAATACGCCAGGACCAGGCTCTAGAACAGGTGGCCAATGTAGCTTTTCTCCCGGGAATTGTGGGGCATTCATTAGCTATGCCAGATATTCACTGGGGGTACGGTTTTTGTGTGGGGGGGGTAGCGGCTACTACTCTAGATAATGGAATTATCTCCCCTGGAGGAATTGGTTTTGATATAAATTGTCTTTCCTCAGATGCTTTAATTTTACATCCTCTTGGTTATACTCTAAAAATTAAAGAATTTGAAAAAATATGGTTAGAAGAAAAGATAAGCTGTTTTGATTTTGAAAAAGAAGATTTAATCAATAGTAAAATTATTAATTTTTTTAAAAAATTTCCCGATAATGAAGTTTATAAAATAACCACTAAAACTGGTAAAACGATTACTGCCACCGAAGACCATCCTTTTTATACTAAAGATGGGATGATTCCTTTAAATAAACTGAAAGTAGGAGATGAATTAGCTATTTATCCCTTCGAGGGGGTTCCCTATGAAGAATCGAGCAGCGAGATTATACTTAATGAAGAGAAGATAAAAGAATTACTTTTAAAATTAGGGAAAGGAAATAATGGGAATGGATTAAATCAGATTCTATCACATTTAAAGAAGAGAGGATTACTGCCTTTAAGATATAATTCTCCACAATTGCCTTATATCTTAAAGATTATGGGATATGTATTCGGAGATGGAAATATTCATTTTGCCAATAAAAAAGGTAAAGGTGTAA
>PFIP01000024.1 GCA_002782675.1 Candidatus Infernicultor aquiphilus | reverse complement strand
AAAATATTTTCCCCTCTATATATAAAGAGCAAAAAAGGGGCAAAAAAGAAACCTATGGATGAAAAATATTTTCCCCTTCTACTTATAAAGAGCAAAAAAGTGGTCATTTTACTACAGGGTAGAGAAAAAAATTTTAAAAAATTTTAACAGCAGCAACAGCAGGGTAAAAATTACACCCTAATATTGTTGTTGTTAGTGTGGAATTTTTCCACTAGGGGTAGTGGAGAATTTCCATTAGGGTAGTGTAAATTTTACACCAGGGGCAAGGAATTTTAATATCTTCTTAGATGAATTAGGAAGAAGTGTAGAGTTTTAGAAAAGTTAAGGGGAAAGGGAAATATATCACGAAACCCTTATAAATAACCACTTTCAGATTTTGAAGGGGTGAAAATTTAGCTAAAAAAAGCCATTTTCGAGGGGTAAAACCATTACTCGACCTAAAATTACGCGCCACAAGCGATATCTCGCATTCTGCCTCTGAAACCCTTATAATATAAGCCTTTCCCATTACTATAAAATAGTTAAAATCATAAACTTTGAGCTCCTACCATCTCCTTGACCTTTCCTTATAATAAAATTGGGGCAGGGTTTATTTTTAAATCTAGATGCTTTTGATAAATTATGTCTCAGATTAGTAACCAATTTAGGTCTGTTTTTGAAAAGTTTTCTCAAAAAAAAGGATTTCTAATCATAATGTAGTATATACTAAATAATAATGGTTCCGAAAGGAGAAAAATAAAATGAAAGAGGAAAGTGACTTTAAAAAGATAACCATCATTGGTGTAGGTCTGATCGGTGGTTCTCTCGGATTAGCCTTAAAAAAGAAAAATCCAAAATTTAAAATTAGCGGTATAGATAAATTAGAAATAATAGAAAAAGCCATAGCTCGAGGGGCGATTGATGAAGGTACCATTAATCTTGAAAATGGAATAAAAGAAGCAGATTTAATAATTATAGCTACTCCAGTAAAAACAATTCTAGATTTATTACCCCGAATTAACCCTTTTATTAAAAAAGGATGTCTAGTAACTGATACCGGGAGTACTAAAGGTCAGATTGTGGAAACAGCAGAGAAAATATTATCTAAAGATGTCTATTTTATTGGTGGTCATCCTATAGCTGGCTCTGAAAAATACGGCATAGAGGAAGCCAATCCTTGTCTCTTTCAGGATAAAACTTATATTCTAACTATTACCAAGGACACTAATTTAGTAGCCCTAAAAAAAATATTATTATTAATCAAAATCATAAACGCAAAGAGATTAATATTAGACCCTCTTGAACACGATAGAATTGTAGGCGCAGTAAGTCATTTACCTCAAATTATGGCAGTTTCTCTTACCAACATGATAGGTGAATTAGGTCAACTGGAGAATAGTGATAATTATTTTAAAGCCATAGGAGAGGGATTTAAAGATATGACTCGAATTGCTTCCAGTCCTTATCAGATATGGGAAGATATCTGTGAAACCAATCAGGAAAATATTTTAAAAATGATTCAAGAATTTAAAAATTATCTCCGGATAATAGAGGATAAACTTAAAAACCACCCCGGCAGTTTAAAAGAAGAATTTCAAAAAGCACAAATATTTAGAAAAAGTATATCTTTACCCAAAAGAGATGATTAAGGTGAGATTGATAATTAACCTTACTTATGCTATAATTTAATTGCCAGATGAGGAAATTATGAGCGTTAAGGATAAAAATGAAGTAAAGAATATAGCTGTAAATAGAAAAGCACGCTATGATTACCACATTTTAGATACTTGCGAAGCAGGGCTGGTTTTAAAAGGGACAGAGGTAAAATCTTTAAGAGAAGGCAAGGTTAGCTTGCGGGAAAGTTTTGCTCAATTTGAAGATAAAGAACTTTATATCATGAATATGCATATATCTCCTTATGCTTTTGGTAATATATTTAATGTAGACCCTAAAAGGAAACGAAAATTACTCTTGCACTTGCGGGAACTTAACCGTTTAAAAGGGCAAGTTGAAGAGAAGGGTTTAACCCTGGTGCCTTTACGGATTTATTTTAAAAGAGGTCGTGCCAAGATGGAATTAGCTTTGGCGAAAGGGAAAAAATTGTACGATAAACGGCAATCATTAACCGAGAAAGCAGTTCAAAGAGATGTAGAAAGAGAATTAAAGGATAAAAAATGGGGGCGATAGGTTTCGACAGGGATAAAAGAGGTAAAAATAGCGAGTCGAGGTTCCATGTCCTCGTAAAACCATGGAAAAACATTAATTGCTAGAAACGAACAATTAGCAGCAGCCTAATTAGGCTGCTTGTCTTTAAAGGTTCTTTGTTTACGAGACCTTTATAGGCATAACCTAAAGTAAACTATCTTTTATCTTGCTGCCCAGAAAGGTAAAAGAGAAAATTCAGGGCTGGTTCAATTTACATCCTGTCTATGGGAGGTAAAAAGAGCGAGAAAAAAATCATAGACTACACTCGTAGTGGTTTTTACTGAAATATCTTTGGACGCGAGTTCAAGTCTCGCCGCCTCCACCAAAATTGCTGACGCTTTTGGCATTGGCATCGATGATTTAATGAAAGAATAAACCTACCTATGGCCAATAATAAACAAAATTCAAAAATATTAAACGGTGATTGCGTAAATTGCTCTACAGATGTAATTCTGGAACGATTCGCTACTTCTCTTAAAGGGCTTACCACAGAAGAAGTTGAAAAGCGCCTTGAAGAATATGGTTATAACGAACCGGCCAGAAAAAAGAAAAGCTCCATTGTATTTCAAATTATTTCAAAATTTTTCAATCCTCTGGTTATCGTCTTATTGATAATAGCTTTGTTTTCCATCTTTTTTGGTGAAAAGATAAGCGCGGTCTTGGTTATCTTGATGGCAATTATGAGCGTGGCATTATCTTTTTTTCAAGAGCACCGTGCCGGAAGAGAAGTTGAGAAGTTGAGCGAAATGGTGCGGGCTACCGCAACCGTTTACCGAAACGGCAAAACAATAGAAGTGGATATCAAGGAAATCGTTCCGGGAGACATTGTTGACCTCTCTGCCGGTGATATGATCCCCGCGGATTTACGGATTATTTCTGGTAAAGATTTGTTTCTCAATCAAGCCTCCTTAACTGGCGAGTCTTTTCCGGTAGAAAAAATCGCCGGACCGATACAAACTAAAAGCAGTTCTCCTTCCGATTTGACCAATATCGCCTTTATGGGATCAAGCGTGGTAAATGGCACGGGATTAGGCGTCGTTATTAGGACCGGCTTAGCTACCCAATTTGGCGAAATTTCGCGCAGGCTTGCATCAATAGCCGTGGAGACAAGCTTTGATAAGGGCGTGCGCAGCTTTACGTGGCTGATGATTCGCTTTATGCTCATCTTAGTAGTCGTTATTTTTGCTATAAATGCACTTTCTAAAGGGAATACGTATCAAGCGCTTCTTTTTGCTTTGGCGGTTGCCGTGGGCCTTACTCCGGAAATGCTTCCTATGCTAGTTGCAATTAATCTCTCCAAAGGCGCAATAGCCATGTCCAAGAAGAATGTCATCGTCAAACGCCTTAATTCGATACAGAACTTTGGGGCGATGGATGTCCTTTGTACCGATAAAACAGGCACCATTACCTTAAATAAGATTGTTTTAGAGCGGCATTGCAATGTGGTAAGAAAAGAAGATGAGGACGTGTTAATATTGGCCTATCTAAATAGTTACTACCAGACTGGTCTTAAGAACATTTTAGATCGCGCTGTACTAAGGCATGAGAAATTACTGGTTAAAAAGTATAAGAAAATTGATGAAATTCCTTTTGATTTCTCCCGGAAGATGATGTCTGTCGTGGTGGAAATGGATGGTAAGCATCGATTGATTACCAAAGGCGCTCCGGAAGAAATATTTAAGCGGTGTTTGAAATTTGAATTAGACGGAAATTTCTTTGATTTTAACGCCATTACCCTAACAGATTTGGAGCTTGAATATAAGCATTTAAGCGCTGAAGGATTCAGAGTTTTGGCTATTGCCTACAAAGATTACGCTAATCCTAAAGAAGTCTATTCGAAAGATGATGAAAACGGAATGGTTCTTAAAGGATACGTAGCCTTTCTTGATCCGCCTAAGCCAACAGCTAGAAAAGCTATTGAAACTTTAAGCAAACTGGGTATAGACTTTAAGGTCTTAACTGGCGATAACGAACTGGTGACCAAGAAGATATGCAGCGAAATCGGTCTTGATGTAAAAGAAACCTTAACCGGTGAAGAAGTAGAAAAGGCAAGCGATGAAGAGCTAACTAATATGGTGAAATCCGTAAATGTTTTTTCTCGGCTTTCCCCTCTGCAAAAGGAGCGCATTATTCGGGCTCTGCATAGAAACAATCATACCGTCGGATACTTAGGGGATGGTATAAATGATGCACCTGCTTTAAAGTCGGCCGATGTGGGGATATCGGTTGATAATGCGGTGGATATCGCCAAAGAATCGGCTGATATTATTCTTCTGCAAAAGAATTTAATGGTGCTGGGAGATGGAGTAATCGAGGGGCGAAGGACATTTGGCAATATTCTTAAATACATCAAGATGGGCTCAAGTTCTAATTTAGGAAATATGTTCAGCATGATCGGAGCGAGTTTGTTTTTGCCATTTTTACCGATGTTGCCCATACAAATTCTGTTAAATAATTTTCTTTACGACCTCTCGCAAATAGCAATTCCTTCGGATGATGTGGACGAGGAATACCTTCTTGAATCCAGGCCATGGAACGTAAATTATATCAAGAAATTTATGTTGATTATCGGACCGGTAAGCTCAATATTTGATTTCATAACCTTTGGTGTTTTATGGTTTATTTTCCATGCTTCCGAACCGCTTTTTCATACCGGATGGTTTTTGGAATCTTTCTGTACGCAAACGCTGGTCATTCATATTATCCGTACTGGAAAAATACCCTTTATTGAAAGCAAGCCGAGTCAATTTTTGATGTTTACATCTATATACATCCTAACCATAGGTCTGCTTATACCATTTACGCCTTTAGGGCAACATTTTGGTTTTATTGTTCCGCCACCGCTATATTTTCTGGCTCTTATAATGATTGTCGTAACGTATTTATTTTCGGTCCAGGCAGTAAAAAAGTGGTTCATAAAGAAGTATGGGTATGAATAGAGTAGCTTGTTTTAAATTTTCCACTAGATAAATTAGTTATAAGGAGGAATTTAAATGTCAGGTATAAAACTAAGTATTATAGGAGCAGGAAGTGCTATTTTTTCTTTAAGATTAGTAGGAGATCTTTGCAAAACAAAAGGTTTATCTGGAAGCTCTGTTTCACTTATGGATGTCGATGAAAAGCGTCTAAATTCAGTACATCATTTAGCAAAGAGATATGCTGATCTAGTGGGGACTAATTTAAGGTTCGAGAAAACAACAGATATGAAACGGTCAATTGAAGACGCAGATTTTGTAATCAACACTGCTCTTATAGGTGGTCATGGACAACTGGATGCCAGTAGAAAAGCAGGAGAAATGCATGGGTATGCAAGAGGCATAGATAGCCAAGAATTTAATATGGTTTCTGATTACTATACCTTAAGTAATTACAATCAACTCAAACATTTTTTAGAGATAGCTCACAGTATGGAAGAGATATGCCCGAATGCTCGGCTTCTTCAGGCGGCTAATCCTGTATTTGAAGGTACGACCTTGATATCCAGATATTCTGACCTTAAGGTTATAGGTTTTTGTCATGGGCATTATGGTGTTGAAACCGTGGCAAAAAGTTTGGGATTGGATATAAAAAAAGTGAACTGGCAGGTTGCCGGATTTAACCACAATATATGGCTTACCCATTTTCTTTATAAAGACAAGGATGCATATCCGCTTTTAGATCAATGGATAGAAGAAGAAGCGAGGAAATGGAAACCCAAAGATCCTTTTGATGACCAAATGAGTCCTGCGGCGATAGATATGTACAAATTTTATGGAAGAATGCCCATAGGAGATAGTGTTAGGAATGGGAGCTGGAAATATCATTACCATCTGGAAGCCAAGAAAAAATGGTATGGAGAACCCTGGGGAGGAGCAGATTCTGACTTAGGCTGGGCCTGGTATCAGAATAGTTTGAAGGCATCAACCGATAAGAGTTTTAAGCTGGATGCAGATAAATCTATTAATCTTTTGCAAGAATTTCCCCCTGAGGTTATGAGCGGAGAACAACACATTCAATTTATCGATGCCTTGATCAATGGGAATCAAGAAAGATTTGTACTAAATATTCCCAATAAAGGACCAATAATACCGGGCATTCCCGAGGATGTAGTAGTAGAAGTACCGGTAATTGTAGACCAGAAAGGCATTCATCCAGAGGAGATAAACCCTCCCCTACCAAAGCGGATAATGGATATGTATCTTACCCCGAGGAGGTTAAGGATGGAGTGGGCCTTAGAAGCATTCGTATCTGGTGATAAAAGGATACTTCAAGAAATACTGATCAGAGATCCCAGGACCAAATCTTTTGAGCAGGCAGAAGCAGTTATAGAGGAGATACTTGCCTTGCCTTTTAATAAAGAGATGAAGAAACATTATATGTCGTTTCCGCGAAAACAGAAAAGGCCTTAACTGTTATATTGAAAGATTTTTTACAAGAGATAAATATTCTTCTTGTTCCCAAGATAAAATTTTCTAAATTAGGAGAGGATGGAGTTTTAATTGGTGCAGCAGTGAAGATACTTGAACCTTTAAAAAGAAGAGGGCTTATGGATGTTAAGTAGTAAACACCTTTATGATGAGTTAAATATAAATTTATTTTAATCTATCGGAGCGACTGATGAAAGGAAATGCAATTATAGGGCAATTTGGTGGACCTACCGCAGTTATTAATTCGAGTCTTTGTGGTCTTATTCAAGAAGGTCTCAAATCAAAAAAAGTTGAAAAAGTTCTTGGTATGAGGTTTGGGATTCAAGGATTTATGCAAGATGAGATTTTTGATTTAGGAAAAGAAGACTTTCAAGTCATTGAGGGATTGCGTCAAACCCCTTCATCTGCTTTAGGTTCATGCAGATATACTTTAAAAGACGAAGATTTTCCACTTATAATAAAACAAATTAAGAGATATAATATTCGTTATTTTTTTCTTATTGGTGGTAATGGTTCAATGGATACCATTCGAAGAGTAGAAAAATATTGTCAAAAAAATAATTATAAATTAAATGGTATCGGAATTCCTAAAACGGTGGATAATGATCTTTGCGGTACTGACCATGCTCCAGGATTTGCCTCTGCGGCGAGGTATGTTTGTCTTTCAGTCCAACAAGCTGGCCGACTTGCTCGGGATATGCAAAGAGTCGATAAATATGTTATTTTACAAACTGTGGGTAGAAACACCGGATGGCTGGCTGCCTCGGCAGCTTTGGTTAAAAAAACTGAATCCGATGCTCCTCATCTAATTTATATACCGGAAAGACCTTTGTCTAAAGAAAGATTTATATCAGAGGTCAAAGAATGTATTAATAAAAATAGATGGGTTTCCATAGTTTGCGGTGAAGGTATCCTTTGGGAAGATGGGACTCCGGTAGCCAGTCTCCAAACCCAGAATAATTTGTCCAATATTGAATTTGGAGCAATGGGAGGGGGAAGTGCAGCGCTGACCTTACATAAAATAATTAATCAAGAAACTAAATATCGAGGAGAATTTCAAATAACTGAATCTCTCTCTATGTGTGCCATAGATCGGGCAAGCAAGATTGATCTGGAAGAAGCCTATGCATGTGGAGTTAAGGCTATACAATTGGCTGAAGAGGGTCTTTCTGGGGTTATGGTTTCCCTCCATCGAATTAGCTCTTCTCCCTATCAAGTTGAATTAAAAACCGTTTCACTTAATGAGGTTGCCTTACATACAAGACCAATGGATGATAAGTACATTAATAATCAAGGGAACTTTGTAACCAATGAATATATAAAATATATCCAACCACTGGTGGGAGAACTCCCCAGATATAGTGAATTAAATTTTATAAAAAGTAAATAATAACTATTTTTATTAATAGGAGATTAGAGATGAACTTACGAAATAATAAATATAATAAATTTTTTCTAATTAAAGAAATGCTGGAGACTGCTGAAATAGTCAAACATCTTAATGTTGAAAAAGTATTATCTTATGAAAAAGAAATAAAAAAAGAAAGAATATTTTTTACTGGTGAAGGGTCATCACGCATTTTTCCGGCTAAAAAGGTTATGTATGAAGCCCGAAAAAAAGGTTATAAAGAAGATTTTTACACCGATTGTGCCACTCAAGCCCTTGAATATAAACTTTTAGATAATACTGTGTTTATAGCATCTAATTCAGGAAAAACAAAAGAAGATTTAAAATTAATTCAGAAATTAAAAGAACAAAATCATGATAATATCATTAGCATCGTTGCCAATGCCGGAACTCCTATAATGAAGGAAGCTCATCTATCCTATCTGTTAACCTGTGGTGTAGAGAAAGCAGTTGCGGCAACAAAATCAGTAATAGAACAGGCACTTTTTTATGATTTACTCTTTAGAAAATTAAATAATGTATCCTTGCCAGATCTAAATAAACTGGGAACTTTAATAACTCAGGTTTTAGAGATAACTATTCCAGAGGAGGTAACCAAAACTCTAATAGATTCGAAAGCTATTTATTTCGCTGGTAGAAATAATGGGGTGGCAGAAGAATTAACCCTTAAAGCAAATGAAATAGCCCGTAAAAAATCGGATTTTTTAGAAGGGACTTATGTTTTTCACGGTATCGAAGAAGTTATGGATGCAGATGAGGTGGTAGTAATTATAGATCCATTTAAGAATGATGAGGAAAAATATAAAGATGTGCTTATCGATGGTGTAGGGTTAAAGGTGATTGTCATTTCTACAAAAAAGACTATATTTCCTACTATAATAATTCCTGAATACGGTGATTTTACTAACTATCTTGAAATTGCTGCCGGTTGGAATCTTCTGGTAGAAGTTGGAATAAATATAGGTAATAATCTGGACAAAACATTACGAGCCCGAAAAGTAGGTCATGAATTTAAATCCTTTAATTAATTCTCTCCATTTTTATTTTAATTGTTGTGACTAAACTTTATAGTGGCCAGGGTAACAAAGATGATGCTTAATATTAGTATAAATAGGATTTCGTTAAATATAGTTATTTGATGTCCGAAAAGAGTTAAATTAAGACCCATTGCTTGTTTTAATACTGGATTTAATTTATCGGTTTCTAATATTATTTTTTTAAACATATCTATTGAGTAGGTAAGTGGATTTATAATCACCAGAAAATTCATCCATACCGGTAAGCCATTTATAGGAAAGAAGGCACCTGATAGAAATAACATAGGAAATATAAAAATTTGTATGACCATTTGAAACCCAGTAGTAGTTTTTAATAAGCTGGCAAT
This sequence comes from Candidatus Infernicultor aquiphilus, assembly GCA_002782675.1. Lineage (GTDB taxonomy): Bacteria > Atribacterota > Phoenicimicrobiia > Phoenicimicrobiales > Phoenicimicrobiaceae > Infernicultor > Infernicultor aquiphilus. The sequence continues at coordinate 1,671 of PFIP01000024.1, read as the reverse complement.
TAAGAGGCCTACAGAAGAAAGGGTAAAAGCTACTAAAAACATAGCGGGAATTAATTTTATTAAAATAGATAAATTTATCTTTAATCCAGTAAAGGGAACAAAAACAAACATAAGCAATCCTTGTATTACTGCTATAGTAGTACCTCCCAATACTTTTCCGATAGCGATAGAACTTCTTTTTACTGGAGATACTAAGATTTCTCTTAAATAACCAAATTCTCTATCTTGGATTACTGAAAGAGCTGAAAAAATAGAAGTAGTAAAAACTACCATTCCAATAATTCCAGGAAACATAAATTTCATATAATTAAAGTCAGCGAGAGAAGAATAATCACTACCTCCTCTGAACATCGAACTCATAGCTCCACTCATTCCACTTCCAAAGATAATTAGAAACAAAAAAGGCATTGCAAAAGAACTAAGCAGCCTGGCTCTATCTCTAAAAAATCTTAATATATCTCTCTGACAAAGGGCAAAAATTTCTTCCATTTTATCTTCTCCTATGCATTTGCATTCTTTTTTTCATTAGATCTCTTGTTGAAGCTTCTTCTTCTCTTATCTGCCTGCCGGTTAATTTTAAGAAAGCATCATTTAAGGTAGGTCTTCTTAGATTAATACTTTTAATGGGTGTTTGAAACTCTTTTATAAAACTAATTAAAAATCTATTACCTTTATCTACCTTAAAAGAAATAACTTTATGATTTTCAGTTACTTCTTTATTATATTTGGTTTCTATTTCTTTCTTGGCAGCTTCATTATCTGAGGTAATAATTTCAACAATGTCTCCACCTATTTTGCTTTTTAGTTCATCAGGAGAATCTAAAGCAATTAATTGACCATAATCAATGATAGCTACCCTATTACATATTTCTGCTTCATCTATATAATGAGTAGTTAAAAACATGGTAATGCCGGCTTTTTCTTTAAGTTTTAAAATGTATTCCCAAACATGGGCTCGAGTTTGAGGATCAAGTCCAATAGTAGGTTCATCTAAAAAAAGTACCTTCGGATAATGTAGTAGTCCCCGAGCAATCTCTAATCTTCTCTTCATACCTCCAGAAAAAGTCTCCACGATTTTATATCTCTTGTCACCAAGTTCTACTATATCAAGCACTTCTTTTATTCTATTTTCCCTTTCTTTTTTAGGGATTCTGTAAAATCTACAGTGTAAAGAAAGATTTTCATTGGCAGTAAGTTTTTCATCCAGGGTATTTTCTTGAAAGATAATCCCAATACTTTTCCTTACTTCGTTGGAGGAGGTGAGGATAGAATAACCGTTTATGGAGGCTGTACCATGGTTTGGCTTGAGCATGGTACAGAGCATATTTATGGTAGTAGTTTTTCCGGCTCCGTTAGGTCCTAAAAATCCGAATATCTCTCCTTCTTTAACTTCGAAGCTAATATTTTTAACTGCCTCTAAATCGCCAAATTTCTTTCCCAAACTTTTGACTTTAATAATATTATTAAAGTTACTTTCTATATCATTCATTATTAGGTTTACCCACTTATTATTTATTTATTTCGCAATTTACTATTTACTCTTATATTTTTAGCTTGTAAAATGCAATACGCATAATATTTTTATCATATTACCCCCCAGTTTGTCAATTCTTCCTCTCTGGTAAAGAGAAAAGGGAAAGTGTATAGTAAAAATTATGAACAAAAAAAATG
>PFIP01000011.1 GCA_002782675.1 Candidatus Infernicultor aquiphilus | reverse complement strand
GAGTTTTATTTGATTTTTATTCAATATTTTTTAATCTTTTAGGTTAGGTAAAAGATGTAATTGTAACACAGTCTGATTGCGAGCTCGATGAATCGAGCCCCTACAACATAATTATAACCAAAGAATCATAATTTAGTGAGGGGTTATTCTAAGGAAAAAGAAGGAGGTGGGCAATTTCTAAAAATTATTAGATAAGAAGTAGTTTAGCTAGCAAATTAAGGTTTGAGCGTAATTTGTTTTAAAATTTTTAAAATAAATAAAGGAGAATTAAAAAGTGAAAAGAACAAAGATCTTATTAAGTATTAGTGTATTGGTTTTGTTTCTTAGTGTTGTATCTTTAGGAATAATGGCAGCCGATAAACCACCGATAGTTATTGGCCTTCAAGGACCTATAACTGGGGCTTGGGCTTATGAAGGAGAAATGGCTAAACAATCTTGTGAAATAGCCGCTCAGTTAATTAATGAAAAAGGTGGTATTCTGGGTGGAAGAATGATTGAAATTAGAGTTGCTGATGATGCTTGTGAACCCAAGGCAGGAGCCTTAGCAGCGATGAAGTTAATTTCTCAGAAAGATGTAGTAGCTTCTATTTCAACTTATGGTTCATCTGTATGTGAACCTGCTTCCAATCTTTATGAAAAATTTAAAAAAATTAATATCGCTTATGGCTCTACTGCTGTCCGTTTAACTGAAAGAGGATTAAAATACTTTTTCCGAACCTGTGGTATTGATAGTGCCCAAGGAATTTTCTTTGCTGACTATGTTCCCCGCGTTTTCGGAGCAAAAAAAATAGCTATTATGCATGATAATACTACTTATGCCAAGGGAGTGGCTGAGGAAACCAAGAAGGCATTACAACCAAAAGTTGATGCTGGAGAAGTAGAGATAGTTTATTATGATGCTATCACTCCAGGCGAGAAAGATTTTTCTGTTCCTCTAACTAAAATGCGTGAGACCAATCCAGATGTACTCTACTTTACTGGTTATTATCCTGAAGCTGCCTTAGTAGTATCTCAAGCGCGAGATATAGGTATTACCTGTCCTTTTGTGGGAGGCAATGCAGCCATTAATGATGAATTTGTAAAAATTGCTGGTCTAGAAAAGGCCAAAGGATGTTTTATGACTCAAGAACCCATGCCGGCAGAACTTCCTTATCCAGAGTCTAAGATATTTTTAGATGCTTATAAGGCTAAATATGGAGAAATTCCTTCCAGCCCTTGGCCGGTATACGCCGCTGATGCTTTAAATATTATTGCTTATGTTATTGAGAAAACCGGTTCTACTGATTCTGATGTTTTAGCTGAATACCTTAGAAATGAAGTTAATGCTGTTCCAGGTGTTACTGGATCAATCGGTTTTACCGAAAAGGGAGATAGAGAGGGTGTACCATATTTGATGTATGTAGTAAACGAGGCAGGAGCTTTTGATATTTATAATAAATAAAAAGGTAAGGAGTTAAAGATGAGAATTTTTTTAGAGCAAATGTTGAATGGGTTAACTATAGGATCATTTTATGCTCTCATTGCCTTAGGGTATTCTATGGTATATGGAGTAATGAAATTGATTAATTTTGCTCATGGAGATTTATTTACCTTAGGATCCTACCTTGGATTTACCCTCCTCGTATGGGGAAATGCCTATGTAACCTCTCATGTAGGTTTAGCAGGAGGTATGATTGCGGCTATGTTAATAGCCGCAATCGGCATAGGCACAGCTGGTATAATAGTGGAAAGAATAGCCTATCGACCGATTTATCCAGCAGGCAGGCTTCCGGCAGTAGTCTCTGCTTTAGGTGTTTCAATTTTCTTAGAAAATATTATTATGGTACTTTGGGGTCCCCGTTATCAAGCCTATCCGGTAAATGTTGTACCTACATTGAGGTTTGAAATAGGGGGTATTCATATTACCCTTCTTCAAATAGTTATTTTAATTTTCTCTTTTATATTATTAGCTATCCTGTATTATATCGTTCAAAAGACTACTTTTGGAGCAGCGATTAGAGCATCAGCTTTAGATAGAGATACTGCTGCCTTAATGGGGATAAATATAAATACTATAATATTTTTTGTTTTTGCTTTAGGTCCTGCTTTAGGTGGAACTGCTGGGGTAATGGTGGGGATGTATTATCGTCAAATTAGTTTTACCATGGGTTGGAACTATGGATTAAAGGCTTTTACGGCAACTATTTTAGGGGGTATTGGCAATATTCCAGGGGCAATGGTAGGAGGGCTGCTTTTAGGAATCTTTGAAATGTTAGGATCTGCTTATATTTCTACAGCCTATAAAGATGTCTTTGTTTTTTTAATATTGATATTAGTATTAATCTTTCGACCCCGAGGTCTTCTGGGTGAAAAAGTCGCAGAAAAGGTATAAAGGGATAAAATAAATGAAACCAAATAAAAATATTATTTTAAAGAATTGGCCTATTTTTATAGTGATAATAATATTATCCGTGTCCCCTTTCAGGATGAATAATTATTGGATTGATGTCTTCTTTTTCTTTGGAATTTATGCTCTTCTGGGTCTTAGTTTGAATATCGTTTTAGGTGAAGTGGGCTTATTTGATTTAGGACATATGGGTTTTATGGCAATCGGTGCTTATACTACCGCAATTCTTAACACCCATTTCGGTATTCCTATAATTTTTTTAATGCCAGTTAGTGCCCTGGCAGCAGCTGGTTTTGCCTGGTTAGTCTGTTCTCCCATCATTCATTTGCGAGGAGATTATCTTTGTATTGTTACTATTGGTATGGGAGAAATTGTTAGATTAACCCTTATTAATAATCCCTTTGGCATTACTGGGGGACCGAATGGAGTTTTTGGAATAGATTTTCTCTCTTTTGGAGGTCCTTTGGTAATTGATTCCTCTATTGAATCTTACTTTGTAATTTGGATAGTAGTAGGATTGACCATTCTTGCTCTTATAAATTTGCAGCGTTCCCGAATAGGTAGAGCCTGGAATTGTATTCGTGAAGATGAAATCGCTGCTGAATCGACTGGGATTGATGTTAGATACTATAAGTTATTAGCTTTTGTTTTAGGTGCAGGTTTAGCTGGGATAGCTGGTAATATATATGCCAGCAAATTAATGATAGTATCTCCAGAGAGTTTTAGTTTTATAGAATCTTGCATGCTCTTCTGTATCGTGCTTATTGGAGGAATGGGCTCTATACCCGGTATAATAATAGGTTCAGCTGCAGTAAGTCTTTTCCCAGAAATATTTCGCGCTTTTGCCCGATACCGGATGTTAATATTTGGAGCAGCAATGGTAATTATGATGGTATTTAGACCGGGAGGTATTTGGCCCAGAAAAAGAGGTAGTGTAGAATTCAAATCACTTCTAACCAAAGCAGGAGAAGATAATGTTTAAAGATAGTAGTTTAAATACAGAAAAATTAGTGGAATCTAAACCAGGGGAAGAAAGAATTAAAATTGTTCAAAAAATAGCGTTAGAAACTCAAAAATTAACTAAAAAATTTGGTGGCCTAATCGCAGTTAACAATTTTGACCTTAAGGTAAATCGAGGAGAAATTAGTAGTCTAATAGGTCCTAATGGAGCAGGAAAGACTACTGTTTTTAATGTAATAACTGGCCTATATCAAGGTGATGGTGGAAAAGTCATTTTTAAAGGAGAAGATCTTGCTGGGAAAAAACCTCATAGAATTATAGCCAAAGGAATTGCTCGAACCTTTCAAAATATACGTCTCTTTTCTAATATGACTTGTTTAGAGAATGTAATGGCCGGTCAACATTGTCGCAGCAAAGAAGGAACCTGGTCTTCTATTTTTAGAACTTCCTATCAGAAGAAAGAAGAATCAGAAATTAGAAAAATAGCTAAAAGACTGCTTCAACGAGTAGGGTTGTGGAAATTTGGAGATGAATTAGCTAAAAATATTGCTTATGGTAATCAAAGGATGTTAGAAATAGCTCGAGCTTTAGCTTCTAATCCTGATTTACTGATTTTGGATGAACCAAGTAGTGGCTTAAATGATAAAGAGTCAGAAGATCTGATGAAATTTCTTAAAAGTTTGTTAAAAGAAAATTTAACTATTTTGCTTATTGAACATCATATGAATGTGGTTATGGGAATTTCTGATTGGGTTACAGTTATGGACGAAGGAAAAAAGATCGCAGAAGGAGTACCGGAAGATATTTATCATAATCCTCTGGTTATCGAGGCTTACTTGGGGAAAGAAGAAGAAGAGGAGGAGGAAATATAATTATATGAAATCACTATTAAAAATTGAAGATCTACAAATTTTTTATGGCTCAATTGAAGCCCTTAAAGGAATTTCATTAGAAGTTAATGCCGGTGAGATAGTTACTGTTTTAGGAGCAAATGGTGCTGGCAAAAGTACTCTTTTGAAAGCTATTTCTGGTCTATTACCTCTCCGTAAGGGAAAAATTAAATTACAAGAAGAAGAACTTAATAATGTTCCAGCTTTTGAAATTGTTAGGAAAGGTATTTCTCATGTACCTGAAGGTAGAAAGGTATTTACCACTCTTACCGTAGAAGAAAATCTTAATTTAGGTGCTTATATTCAAAGAAAGGATATTAAAGTGGTTAGCGAAGCTAAAGATAGAGTTTTTAATTTATTTCCTATTCTTAAATCTCGATGTAATCAATTAGCTGGCACACTATCTGGAGGGGAGCAACAAATGTTAGCAATGGGAAGAGGTTTGATGAACACTCCCCGAGTTTTACTTTTAGATGAACCTTCTTTGGGGTTGGCGCCCCTTTTGGTAAGACAAATTTTCCAAATAATTCGTGAAATTAATGATCAGGGTGTATCTATATTATTAGTAGAGCAGAATGCCCGTAAAGCACTCAGCATTGCCAATAGAGGATATATATTAGAAACCGGAAATATATCGATTAGTGGATTAGCCTCGGATTTAAAAAGTAACCAGAAGGTTCAGGAGGCTTATTTAGGAGGTGCTGCTTTTAAAAAGAAAAATAGAGTTTAATTTTTAAGTAAATAATATTTTGAAAATAATCAGTCAGGTTTAAAAAACCATAGGATTATCTTGTTTAATAAGATAAATTAATTTTTTAATAAGAGATAATGATATGGTTTTTTATTTATAAATGTTTGATGAAAAAAATTACTGTAAAATAATTATAAAATTATAAATATTGCCTAAAAGTTAAAATCATTGAAAAGTTGTATTATTTTTGATATATTAATCTAAAGTTAAATTAGTATATAGTAAAAAAAGTAGGACAGGCGTCTCGCCTGTCTATTGTGTAAGGTTGGGGTTCGATTCATCGAGCCCGAATAATAGCGGAGCGGGTGAATCCGCCCTTTACAATACGCGTTATACGCTATTATATTAACGCAATACGATATATGATATACGAATATAATGCAAAGGATAAAAAATTATGATTAGAAAAGAGAATGTAAAAGAGGGGAAGGCATATTTTAATGACGAACTTATAGACTTAAAGGAAAACTTAGTAAAGATGTCCAATTTAGTAGAAGAAGCAATTAATGTAGCCATAAAGTCTTTAGTTGAGCAGGATATAGGTTTGGCAGTAAGAGTAATCGAGAATGATGATAAGATTGATCAGATGGAATTAGACATAGAGGAACAGTGTTTGCAGATGATTGCCCTGCGCCACCCTATTGCTAAAAATTTAAGGATGATCGGTTGCGGTTATAAGACTGTATCTGATTTAGAAAGAGTAGCAGATCATGCCGTAAATATAGCTAAAGCCAGCCAATACTTATCTACCAAACCTATGGTAAAACCCTTAATAGATATTCCTCGTATGGCTAAGATTGCTCAAAATATGTTAAAAGATGCCTTAGATGCTTATTTTAACGGAGATGTAGAGTTAGCCAAGGAAGTATGGGCAAGAGATAAGACGGTTGATGATTTGGATAAACAAATATTTCGTGAACTCTTAACTTTTATGATGGAAGATCCTCGTACTATTAGCAGGGCAATTCATTTGATTTTTGTTTCTAATAATATTGAAAGAATTGCCGACCATGCTACCAATTTAGCAGAAAGAGTAGTTTATATAATTAATGGAGAAAGAATAAAAAATTATTCCGAAAGCGATAAAAGCGATAATCAGAAAGCAAAAAACAAATAAAAAAAGGTTATAACTTATGGGAACAGTCAAAGATAATTTAGAGACAATTAATAAAAAAATTAAAGCAGCAGCATGGAAAGTAAACCGAGATCCTCAGGAAATCAAATTAGTCGCAGTAACTAAAACGGCAACTTCAGAACAAATCAAGGAAGCAATAAATGAGGGAGTTAAAATAATTGGTGAAAATAAAGTACAGGAAGCTAAGGGAAAATACCAAGTTTTAACTACAGAAGTGAAATGGCATTTAATAGGTCATTTACAAACTAATAAAGTAAAATATGCGGTAGAGATATTTGATCTTATTCATTCTGTAGATAGTATAAAATTAGCTAAGGAAATAGATAAGCGTTCAGTGCAATTTAAGAAAACCATAGATGTTTTAATTGAAGTAAATATATCTGGCGAGGAGACCAAATATGGATATAATCCAGAAAAAGTAGAAGCTTTTTTAAAAGAAATTTCTGAATTTTCCGGAATAAAGGTCAGAGGTTTAATGACTATAGCACCTATATCAAAAAATAAAGAAGAAGTTCGCCCATATTTTAGAAGGCTTAGAGAATTATCTGAGAGAATAAGAGATAAAAATATAAAAAATATAAAAATGGACTATCTTTCTATGGGGATGACCGATGATTTTGAAATAGCTATTGAAGAAGGTGCCAATATAGTTAGAATTGGTAGAGGAATATTTGGATTTTAATATAATATAATTATATGATATGATATAACGATTACGATTTGATAAATAAAGAGAGTAATATTATTTTATGTTTTTACTAATTGAAATAATTAATTTAGTATTTAGGCTTTATAGCTATGCAATTTTAGCGAGGATAGTTTTATCTTGGATACCTTTAGAGCGCAATAATCTGGTAGTGCAATTTATTTATAAGATTACAGAACCTATTTTAGCACCTTTTAGAATTATCTTACCATTAGGAGGTATGGGGTTAGATCTTTCTCCTATAATTGTCTTTTTTTTGATAAATTTACTCCAGAGATCAATAATTAATATTCTTATTAGCATAGTTCTTTAAAAAATATAAAATTAAACTTAACAGAAATATAAAATGAGGAGGGAAAATTGGATGAGAATTACACCGATGGATATTGAACAACAAGAATTTAGCAGATCATTTAGAGGTTATAACGAAGAAGAAGTAGATGATTTCTTAGATAAAATAGTAAAAGACTATGAAGAATTAATAAATGAAAATGTAAGACTTAATGAAGAAATTGAAAAAATGAAAGAAAGATTAAAAGAATTTAGTGAGATTGAAGAAAGTTTGAAAGGTGCTTTATTAAATGCGCAGAAATCTGCCGAAGAAATTAAAGGAAGAATAGAAAATGAAGCAAAAGTAATGGTAAAAAAAGCAGAAATAGAGGCGGAAGTAATTAAACAGAAAGCATCTCAAAAAGAAGATGAATCAAAAAATGAGATTAATAACCTGCGAAGATATAAATTTATGTTTAAAGAAAAATTTAAATCAATGTTGAACTTATATTTGAAAATGTTAGAAAGTGAAGAGTTTGAAGAACAAGGGGATTATAAAATTACTGAAAAATTAATTTCCGAAGATAAAATAAAAGAAATAGCCCTGAACAGAAATATAAAAATCGAAAAAACGGAAAATGAGCAACCATATAAATAATTGTTTTAAAATTGTTGGTAATGATATTATCATCAAAATCAGAATTATTCCTGGTTCATCTAAAAATAAAATTATCGGAGTATATAATGATACTTTAAAAATTACCCTTACTGCACCGCCAGTTGAAGGTAAAGCTAATAAAAAATGTATCTTATATTTATCTAAGTATTTTGATATAGCTAATTCTAATATTGAAATATTGTCCGGAAAGAGTAGCAGAAATAAACTTATTAAAATTTATAATATTGATCAGGATGATTTTTTAAATAAATTAAAAAAAATTAATTAAGAAAGCAGAATTATTTCTTTTTACGCGGCAAGGAGTTTTTATTATAATTTAATTGAAAAGCTTGGGGGGAGATTCAAATGGAGTATAAAGATACTTTAAATTTACCGAAAACACAATTTAAAATGAGGGCTAATTTAGCTCAAGAAGAACCTAAAATATTAAAATTTTGGGAAGAACAGGAGATATATAAAAAAGTATTGGAAAAGAAGAAAAACCTAAAAAAATATATTTTACATGATGGACCTCCTTATGCTAACGGTAATATACATATAGGAACTGCTTATAATAAGATATTGAAAGATATAATACCAAAGTATAAATCAATGAAAGGGTACAATGCTCATTATGTTCCTGGCTGGGATACTCATGGACTACCTATAGAATATCAGGTGACTAAAAACTTAGGAGTTACACTAAGTGATATTGATCCAGTTGAATTAAGGCAAAAATGCAAAGAATATGCGCAACACTATATTAAGGTGCAAAGAGAAGAATTTAAACAATTGGGAGTAATGGGTGAATGGGATAATCCTTATTTAACTTTTGATCCTGTTTACGAAGCAAAACAGATAGAAATATTTGGTAAAATGTATTCTAAAGGATATATCTACAAGGGATTAAAACCGGTATATTGGTGTACTCATTGCGAGACAGCTCTGGCAGCAGCAGAGATAGAATATAATAATAAAGAATCCTTTTCTATTTATGTAAGATTTTTGGTAAAAGATAATTTAGAAAAAATATTTCCCGAAAGCAAATTAGGGAAAAATTATGTGCTCATTTGGACCACTACACCGTGGACAATTCCAGGAAATATGGCTATTGCCCTTAATCCAGATATTGAATATAGTTTAGTAAAAACTGAAAAAGGAAATCTTATCTTAGCTTCTGCTTTAATAAGAGGAGTAATGAAAGAAATTGGAATTACTGATTATAAAATTATGGGAACAGAAAAAGGTAAATTATTTGAAAATATAAGGTGTAAACATCCTCTTTTTGAAAGAGACTCCATAATTGTAATAGGTACCCATGTTTTGTTAGAGGAAGGAACTGGCTGTGTTCATACTGCACCTGGACATGGACAAGAAGATTATGATATGGGAATAAAATATAAAATTCCCATATTTACCACTCTGGATAGCCAGGGAAGATTCAATGAAGAAGCTGGAAAGTTTAAAGGATTAACTTACGGAGAAGGTAATACCGCGGTAGTAAAAGAACTACAAGAAAATGGAAGTTTATTAAAAGTTGGTAAAATAACCCATTCTTATCCCCACTGTTGGCGTTGTAAGCAACCAGTAGTATTTCGTGCTACTGAACAATGGTTTGTTTCAATTGATGCTTTTCGTGATTTAGCCTTATCGGAAATTGAAAAAGTTCATTGGGTTCCCACCTGGGGGAAAGAAAAAATTTATGAGATGGTGGAGAGTAGAACTGACTGGTGTATTTCTCGGCAAAGAGTATGGGGAGTACCTCTTCCAGTTTTTTATTGTAAAAAATGTGGGGAAATCATAGTTAACGATGAAACAATTAGCTTAATTAAAGAGTTATTTTTAGAAAAAGGATCAGATTCTTGGTTTGCTATGTCCGCTAAAGATATTTTACCTAAAGATTATCAGTGCCCCTATTGCAAGGGGAAGAATTTTGAGAAAGAAAAAGATATAATGGATGTCTGGTTTGATTCAGGATGTAGCCATGCTGCAGTCCTAACCCAGAGAAATGAACTTCATTGGCCGGCAGAATTATATTTAGAAGGAACAGACCAACATAGAGGATGGTTCCAAACCTCACTTTTAACTTCAGTGGCTGCTTTTGGAAAGGCTCCTTATAAAACTGTTTTAACTCATGGTTTTATTGTAGATGCAGAAGGCAAAAAGATGTCTAAATCATTAGGCAATGTCATTGCTCCGCAAGAAATTATTAAAAAATACGGAGCTGATATATTAAGATTATGGGTTGCCTCGTCTGACTATAAGACCGATATTAGGATTTCTTCTAAGATATTAGATCAATTAGTAGAAATATATCGACGGATTAGAAATACAGTGCGATTTATTATTGGAAATTTATATGACTTTAATCCTGAAACAGACCTAATTTCCTATGACCAACTTACCGAATTAGATAGGCTAATCTTAAGTAATTTTCAAAGTTTAATTAGGAAGGTAAATGAAGATTATGAAAAATTTGAATTTCACTCTCTTTACCATGAAATTCATAATTTTTGTGCCATTGAGCTTAGTTCATTTTATTTAGATATTATTAAGGATAGGCTGTATACTTCTTTTTCGAATTCTACCGAACGCCGATCAGCTCAAACAGTATTATCTCTGATATTATATGATTTAGTTAAATTAATTGCCCCAGTATTAAGTTTTACCGCCGAAGAAATCTGGCAACACTTAAGAGCAATCAAAAAAGATGAAGCAAGTATTTTTCTTGCCTCCTGGCCCAAAATAAACCAAGAATATGTTCACCAAGATTTAGAGCAAAAGTGGGATAAAATTTTAAAGATAAGAAAAGATGTGTTAAAGGCCTTAGAAATAAAGAGGCAAGAAGGATTTATCGGAAATTCTTTAGAAGCAAAAGTAAATATTTATACTGAAGATAAAGAAACCTATGACTATTTAAATTCTTTTACCAGTTTGTTAGAAACTGTATTTATTGTTTCTAAGGTAGAAGTAATTTATGGAGAAAAAAACCCACCACCTGAGGTCTATCCGGGGGAAGAAATTCCAACTGTTAAAGTATTAATAACTAAAGCCCCGGGTAAGAAATGCGAGAGATGTTGGTGTTATAGTGAAACAGTGGGGGAGGATATAAAGCATCCTACCATCTGCCACAAATGTGCTATAGTAATAAATAATCATTTTAAGGAATAAAAAGGAAATATGAGAAGATTTATTGGTTGGACAACATTGGTACTATTATTTGATCAAATAAGTAAATTTTTTATTCAACAAAAAATGAAGCTCAATGAATCTCTACCTATAATTAAAGGGGTATTTCATATTACCTACATAGAAAATCCCCGAACTGCCTTTGGACTATTTAAATATCAAATCATATTTTTTATAATTGCAGTCTTGGTTTCAATATTTTTAGTAATTTTTATTTATAAAAAAATTGTACCAAAAGATTCATATTTGTTTATTCCCTTAGTACTTATATCAGGTGGTGCCATTGGTAATTTTATCGATCGGCTAAGAATGGGAGGAATGGTAATAGATTTTTTAGATTTTAGAATCTGGCCAATTTTTAATTTTGCTGATACAGCAATAGTTTGCGGAATGTTAATATTATTAATTCATTTTTTATTTCATTCGAAGGAAGAAGATAAGGAAGAAGATAAGGAAGAAGATAAGGAGTTAGTTTAAATGTATAGAATTTTATTTAGCATTGGTTCATTTTCTATCTATTCTTATGGTGTTATGCTTGCTTTAGCTTTTATGGTAGGTATTTTTTTAGCTATGCAGGAAGCAAAAAAAAATGGAGAAGATCCAGAAAGAATTTTAGATCTAAGTTTATATGTTATTTTAGGTGCGCTAATAGGGGGAAGATTAGGATATATTTTATTATATCTTGATTATTATTTGAAAAACCCGGTGAGAATATTATATTTTAGGCAAGGTGGATTAAGCTTTTTTGGAGGATTTTTCATAGCCTATATTCTATGTTGGTGGTATATTAAGATAAGTAAAATATCGTTCTGGAAATATGCTGATATTGTTGCCCCCTCTATTGCTATTGGGTTAGGGATTGCAAGGATAGGTTGTTTTTTAAATGGTTGTTGTTATGGTTTAGTAACAGAAAAATATGGATTAAGTTTTCCTGCTTTAAATATGCCTCCGGTATATCTGCAACAGTTAAAAGATGGATTAATTGTCTCGGGAAGCTCCTCTACTCTTCCGGTAATTCCAACTCAGCTTTACTCTTCTTTATATAATTTTTTAATATTTTTTATTCTTCTGTGGATTAAAAAGCATAAAAAATATAATGGATCTGTTTTCTTAAGTTTTTTAATCTTATATTCGATATCTCGTTTTACTATAGAATTTTTTAGATTTTCCGAAAGTAATAAAATTTTAAATTATTTTACTATTGCTCAGATTATTTGTCTAGTGGTCATATTTTGTTCCTTAATATATATGAATATTTTAAAAAAAAGAAAGCAAAATTAGCGGAAAAAGAAAGAAGTCAGAAGACAGAATACAGAAGTCAGAATACAGAATTGATTTCTTTCTTATTCTATCTTCTGAATTCTGGCTTCTATATAATAATATGTAGGGGCAGACCTTGTGTCTGCCCGGAATGAGTAATGTGTAGGGTTTTTTATGAAAGAAAAAGAAAAAATACTCTCCTATCAGGATGAAGACAAAATTAGAATAGACCTCTATCTAACTAAAGAAAATATATATCCTTCCAGATCTCAAATTAAAAATTTAATTCTTCAAGGTAAAATAAGAGTAAATCATAATATAATTAAGCCAAGTTATTCCTTAAAAAAGGAGGATGAAATAAATTTATATTCACCCGAAGAGAAAGAATTAAAGCTTGACGCAGAAGCAATCTCTTTAGATATTATTTATGAAGATGAATATTTGATTGTGGTTAATAAACCAGCCGGTATGATGGTTCATCCTACCGGAAAAGTATGTTCTGGTACTCTGGTTAACGCTTTACTGTATCATTGTAAAGATTCCTTATCTGGTATAAATGGAGTAATTAGACCCGGAATTGTTCACCGACTAGATAAAGATACCTCAGGTCTTATGGTAGTTGCCAAAAATGATCTCGCCCATCTCGATTTATCCAATCAGATAAAAAATCGTCAGGTCACCAAGAAATATATTGCTTTGGTTCATGGAAATATAAAGAATAATTCAGGAATTATTAATGCACCAATTGGTAGAAGTGTAAAGCATAGAAATAAAATGGCCGTAATTGAAGTGAATAGTCGGGAAGCAATCACCCAATTTAAAGTATTAAGGAAATTTTTAAACTATACCTTACTTGAAGTAGTTATTCATACCGGTAGAACTCACCAAATAAGAGTTCATCTGGCTTTTATAGGCTACCCGGTGGTTGGTGATCAAGTATATGGCTCCCGAAAGCAGGAATTAACTATAAAACGGCAAGCCTTACATTCTCATATCTTAGGCTTTATTCATCCTTTTACTAAGAAATATATGGAATTCCAGGCTCCTCTACCGAACGATATGCAAGAATTAATTGCTACCTTAGAAGAGATTAAAAAATAATATTTCCCTCTTGCTTGATGAGAAGGAAGAGGTTGATACTGAAATAAAGGGGATTTCAAGGGGAAAGAATTTTCCCTTGACTATTTTGAGAAATCATATTTTTAATCTCGGGGAGATTTATTTTTATTAAAAGACTTTTTTCCTGGGAATAAATAGCCATTCCCGGTTTAGCATTTTTAGGTTTTTTCACATATTTTTTAAGAGTATAATCAACTAATACCTTATTTTCTTTTTTAGCTTTACTAAAATACGCTGCTAAATTAGCAGCTTGAATTAAGGTTTCCAGTGGAGGAGATTGTTTATTACCTCTATTTTTAATAATAACGTGGGCTCCCTGGATGTTTTTTGGGTGAAGCCAAATATCATTACCAGAAGCCAATTTAAAGGTTAGAAAATCATTTTGATGGTTATTTTTCCCCACATAGATTTCCCAGCCATCCTGGGAGATATATTTTGCCGGCAATAGCTTATTTTTTTTCTTTTCCTGTTTTTTAAGGGGAACAATTATTTTTTTAGATAATCCCAATTTCATTAAATCGTTATAAATTTTGAGCAGGTTAGGAAGAGAATTACTATATTGTTTATATAATTTATGAAATTCTGCCAATTGAGCAAGCTTTAACTGGTTATTATTTAATTGTTCTAAAATTATTTCCCAGCTATCTTTTGTTTTTTTATATTTTTTAAAATATAAGCGGGCATTTTCCAAAGCTGTTAATTTATGGTTTAGTGGTATAGTTATATCTTCCTGCCGAGGAGAATAATAGTTGATGACCTTAATTTCGGTGTCTCCTCTTTTAATGCTGGCAAGATTTGCTTTGATCAGTTCTCCGTTTATTTTATATTTTTCGCAATTTTTCACTTCTTCAAGCTTTTTTTGGTAGTCGTTTATCTTATTATTTATTTTTAGCATATTTTTACTAAGTATCTGGTCCAACTTATTCTGTATAGAGAGAATTTCTCGTTCTTTTTCCAGTTCAGTAAATAAAGATTCTAAACACGAATTCGCATCTTTAAAATTTCGCTTATGGCATGGAGGAAACTGGATAGAATTTATTAGAGAATAGGCTTTTATCTTTTCGGATAGTGGATCTAAAAATATGGTTGGCTGAAAAATGTGATTTTTAATATTATTTATAATTCTATTAAAAGAAGTCCAGAGCATTTCCAAATCTGCCTGGGAAGCATTAGAAACATCTTTTTCCAGGGATAAATTTGCCTGCAGAACCATCTCCTTTGCATTCTGTAGGCTTATACCTATAAAATTGTTCTGGATCAGCTTCCAGAGGTTTAAACTTTTATCTTTTAGGGAGTAAAAAATATTAAAAAAATCTTTCCGGTTAACATTTAGAGGATTTAATTTATTTTGAGAAGGAGGAGAGATATAAAATTTACCGGGCAAAATTTCTCGGTACCTGTTGATATTGGAATCTACTAATTTTATACTACCTTCTATCATGGTATTCTCTTTAAGAAGAATCATGTTACCGTGTTTGCCCATAAATTCTATGATTAGTATTTGGTTTTGGGTTTGACCAAATTTAAGGTAGGGCTGAATAATAAAATGCAAAATTCGGTCAAAATCCGGCTGTTTTATATCCAATATCTTTCCACCGATA
The DNA here is from genome assembly GCA_002782675.1 of Candidatus Infernicultor aquiphilus. Taxonomy (GTDB): domain Bacteria; phylum Atribacterota; class Phoenicimicrobiia; order Phoenicimicrobiales; family Phoenicimicrobiaceae; genus Infernicultor; species Infernicultor aquiphilus. The sequence continues at coordinate 13,567 of PFIP01000011.1, read as the reverse complement.
AGGTGATTTTGGAGTAAGTTCAAAAAGGGTGAGCTAATTGTCTCTTCAGTATTTTTGGATTCAGAAAAATAAATTTCCATAGATGATGGGTCTATGGAAATATGAATATAAAAGGTGTCTCTTTTTTTATTTATACCATTTAATACTAAAAAATTATTAGGTTTTACTTCCATAATAATTTTATACTTTTTAGTTTGAATAATATTGGTTATCTTTTCATCTTTAAATTTATCCAGAAGTTCTTTTCTGATGGCTTCTAAACTTATACTATCCAAAGACATTTTAATCTCCTTATCAATATGATAGTGAAAAAATATTTCCAACAGATTATATATATGGTGCGTTGCAGATAATTTTATAGTAAATTATGACTTTTTGGTTATTATTATATTGTAGGGGCTCGATTCATCGAGCCCGTATTCCCGGGTCGGATAAATCCGACCCCTACATTACCATTCCCCGATCAGGTCGAGGACAGGTTTGTTTACTTTTTGGGGGATAACCATTATATTAATTTTAATATAATCTATTGTAAAGAGATAATCAAGCAAAAGAGGAGAATATAAATAAATGAATGTTAAACATTTTCAAGATTAATTTGACAAGCAGTAACTATTACCATAAAATTAATGTGAAGTTTATAATTTATAAAAATATAATTGGTAAGGGGAAGTAAAATTGATTAAAAGTATGACTGGTTATGGAGTAGGAAAGATTAAAAGAAGAGACCAAGAATGTTTAGTAGAAATAAAAACTTTAAATAATAAATATTGTGATATTATGATAAAAAATTCGATGCAATCTTTAGAAATTGAACAAAAAATTGAGAAACTTATAAAGGAAAAGATATTCAGGGGAAAAGTAAATATATTAATAAAAGTAGAAAGCTATGCTTCTGAAAAAGAAAAAGTAATATTAAACGAAAACTTATTTAATTCTTATTGTGAAGCCTTAAAAATTTTAAAAGAAAAATATAAGTTCAAAGATGAAATAAATATTGATTCTATAATTAAATTTAAAGATATTTTTCAAGTGGTAAAAAAAGAAGAAGAAACTGGTAAGATGTGGCCTTTGATAGAGGAAGCAGTAAATAAGGCTTTAGATTCTTTATTGGAGATGAGAGAAAGAGAAGGTAAAATTCTTATTAATGATATAAAGAAAAGAATAAAAAAGATTACAAAGTTAATGGACAAGATTGAAAAATATTCAAAATTATCTTTACTGGAATATAAAGGCAATTTTTTAAACAAATTAAAAGAATTAACCAATGGTTTAAATGTGGATGAAGGAAGGATTGAATTAGAGGCAGCAATATTTGCTGGAAAGAGTGACATCACTGAAGAAATTATTAGAACAAAAAGCCACCTTATTCAATTTAATGATTTACTAAATTCTATGGAATCTGCAGGAAGAAAGATGGATTTTTTAATCCAAGAGATAAATCGGGAAATCAATACTATTGGTTCAAAGAATAATAATTTAAAGATAACTTCCTTAGTTATATTAGTGAAAAGTGAATTAGAAAAGATAAGAGAACAAGCTAGAAATATTGAATAATAGGAGACATTGAAAATGGTAAATAATTTAGTAAATATTGGTTTTGGTAATTTTGTGAATTCAACCAGAGTTATTACTATTTTAAATCCAGAACCTCGTTCCGCACCAATGAAAAGGATAAAAGAAGAAGCAAAAATTCAGAAGAAATTAATTGATGCTACCTATGGGAGAAGAACGAGAGCAATAATAATTACTGATAGTAATCATATAATTTTATCTTCCATTCAACCTGAAACTATTGCCCATAGATTCACTGAAGCTACTGGACAAAACCTTGAATTAAAAGAAAATGTTACCAAGTAGGTAATTTTAAATATGACCGATGAAAAAGATTTTTTACCTTTTCTTTCTGAAGGCAATATGCCATACGCCATATGCCATACGAAATTAAATAGAGGTTTACTATTTGTTATCTCTGGCCCTTCCGGGGTAGGCAAAGGCACCTTGCGAAAAAAAATATTTAAAATTTTCCCAGATTTAAAATATTCTGTCTCGGTGGCTACCCGCGCTCCTCGAAAGGGAGAAGTAGAAGGCAAAGATTACTATTTTGTATCCGAAGATAAATTTAAAAAGATGATAAAAGAGAATAAATTTGTAGAGTGGGCCTTAGTACATAGAGATTACAAAGGTACGCCTATAAATTATTTAATAGAAACGCTTCAAAAAGGAGAAGACGTATTATTAGAAATAGACGTACAAGGAGCAATGCAAGTTAAGAAAAAATTTCCTGATGGTGTTTTTATTTTTATAGCCCCTCCCTCCTGGAAGGATTTAGAAGATAGATTGCGTAAAAGAAAGACAGAAGAAGAAAAAGACCTCAAAAAAAGATTAGAGGACGCTCATACAGAAATGAAATATACGAAAAACTATGATTATTTAGTAATTAATGATAATATAAAAGAGGCCATGAAAAAACTAAAATCCATAGTAATTGCGGAAAGATGTAAGATAATAAGTTATTAAAAATAGATTTGAATTATAAAAATAATATATTTTTACTAAAAGGAAGGAGGAGAACCAAGCGTGGAAGAAAATAAATATTTATTAACTATGATGATAGCCAAAAGAGCAAAGCAGTTACAATCTGGTAGTAAACCTTTACTGATCTCCAAACATAAGCAGCCAATTTTAATTGCTTTAGAAGAGATAAAAGCAGGAAAAGTGTATCTTAAAGAAGTTCAAGAATCCCAAAAATCTGAGGAAAAAATTAGAGAAAATATAATTAAGGATATGGAATAATTAGAGTTAGGTGCTTAGTAAGATATAAATAAAAATGAAATTCAGGAGTCGGGAGCCAGAGGTTTAACAAGATACGAAATATGGTGAGGTAAAAAGGTGTTAAAAGGAAAGAAGATTCTACTAGGAGTTACCGGAAGTATAGCTGCTTATAAAGCAGCAGAAATATTAAGTTTATTGAAGAAAAAAGGTGCAGATGTATTGGTTATTATGACTGAATCAGCCACAAAATTTGTACAGCCTTTGACTTTTTCTACTCTTTCTGAACATTCCACCGTAGGTAATTTGTTTTCTTCAAATGATAAGATAAAAATTACCCATGTTTCTTTAGCCCAATGGGCTGATTTAATATTGATTGCTCCAGCTACAGCAAATATTATTGCTAAAATTGCCCAGGGCATTGCTGATGATATGTTAACCACTACCGTGCTAGCTTCTAAAGCGAGAGTTGTTTTTGCTCCGGCAATGAATAAAAATATGATAGCTAACCCTATTTATCAAGAAAATGTTAAAAAACTATCTGCTTTAGGTTATGAGTTTATTGATTCGGAATATGGTCCTTTGGCTTGCGGAGAGATAGGAGAGGGTAGATTAGCCGATATTAGGGATATCGTAGATAAAGTTGAGTATGCTTTAACTTTTAAAAAGGATTATCTAAATAAGACTGTATTGATTACTGCTTCCTGTACCAGAGAACCCCTTGATAAAGTAAGATTTATTTCTAACTATTCTTCTGGCAAGATGGGTTTTGCTTTAGCAAAGATTGCTCAGGCTAGAGGAGCAAGAGTGATTTTAATTACCGGACCAAATTGTTTAGCTGCCCTAAAAGGAATTAAAACAGTTTTAATTGAGTCTGCTGAAGAAATGAAAAAAGAGGTTTTTAAATACTTTTCAGAGGCAGATATAATAATTTCAGCCGCTGCAGTGGCTGATTTTCGACCCAAAAAAGTATTCTCGGGAAAGATTAAAAAAGAAGAAGCTGAAAAATTGGTTATTGAATTGGAAAGGACTTCTGATATTCTTTATGCATTGGGGAAGAGAAAGAAAAATAAAATATTAGTAGGATTTGCCGCTGAAACTGAAAATTTAGTAGGTAATGCCCTTAAAAAATTGGAGGAAAAAGAATTAGATTTAATTGTAGCTAATGATATATCTGCAAAAGGAACAGGATTTGGATCAGATGATAATAAAGCTACGCTTATAAATAGTAAAGGAGTAGTTCAAGAATTAACCCTGATGCCCAAAAGCGATCTAGCCGAAAAGATCTTAGATGAGATTCTAAAGATAAAGTGAACAATAGAATTAATGAGTTTATTAATATGTATGGTGAAAAGAAATATGCAGAAATAGTAATCTTAGAATATAATTTCAATAAAGTATTTCACTACTGTATTCCCCCAGATTTAAGAGACCAAATAGCTATAGGGATGAGGGTATTAATACCTTTTAGAAATAAGGTAACCACCGGATGCCTGGTGGGGTTTTTATCGGAATCAAATATAAAAAATTTAAAAAATATCCTGCAAATAGTGGATAAAAAACCCCTACTGACTCCCCAGGTAGTAAGATTAACCAAATGGATTTCTAATTACTATCTCTGTTCCTGGGAAAAGACGCTAAATTATGTTATGCCTAAGACCCGGAAGGCCTGGCTTAACAAATTTGATAAAATAGACCTTCCCCCCTTAAAGCACTGTCTATCTGAAGATACTAAATCCCCGGATAAGGAAAGTATAGAAAAAATTATCCAAAAGCAAAAGTTTCAAGTAATTCTAATGCGCAGCAATGACTTTACCAGGAGGGTGGAATTTTATTTCAACTGTATAAGAAGGGTATTAGAGAAGGGAAAGCAGACTATTATATTGGCTCCTACAGAGTCTCATTTATCAGAATTAGCCAGATTGCTGGAAAAAGAATTTAAGGATAATATGGTAGTCTTTGATGAAAAGATTGATCAAAAAGCTAAATATTTTCAGTGGATTAAAATAAGAAATTCACAAGTAGATATAGCTTTAGGGATGAGATCAGCTATATTTGTGCCTTTTGATAAGTTGGGCTTGATTATTGTTGACCGAGAAAATAGCAGTTTATATAAAGAAGAGAGAGCGCCAAGATATAATGCTCGAGAAGTTGCTTTAAAACGAGCAGAATTGGAGAAGATTCCCCTGATTTTAAGTAGTGAAACCCCATCCCTTGAATCTTATCAGAATGTTCTTCAAAAGAATTATCTGGGGGTGGATTTAATCTCCCCTGCCCAAGATGAAAATTTATTAAAAAATAAAATAATAGATATGACTAAAGAAAAGTCTAAAAAAAAGATCATCAGCTATGAACTTCAGGAAGCTATTTTGAGAAGTTTAAAGAGAAAGAAACAGATGGTGCTTTTTTTAAACAAGAGGGGCTTTTCGAGTTTTATGATTTGCAACCAATGCGGCTATATACCCAAATGTTCTGATTGCAATATCTCTCTTTCTTATCATTTAAATATTCAAAAACAAGCTCAACTGGTGTGTCATAACTGTGGGAAAAAGACAGAAGTAATGAAGGTTTGTAGTAAATGTGGTAGTAAAGATATTCGTCCCTTAGGAATGGGAACTCAAAAATTAGAGAGTGAAATTAAAAAGATGTTTCCGCGGGCTAAAATAAGACGCTTAGATCGGGATTCCTTAATTAAAAATGATGATTATCGACAAATCTTAGAAGAATTCAAAAAAGGAGATATCGATATATTAATAGGCACTCAAATGGTGCTAAAGGGAGCAGATTTTAGCAATACAGATTTAATAGGAATTATTTCCGCTGATACCTTGCTGAATTTACCAGATTATCGTTCAGGAGAAAAGACCTTTCAACTACTTAGCGAGGTTATTTCTTCTTTTAAGAAAATTAGTTCTCCTAAAGAAGTAATTATCCAAACTTTTAATCCCGAGCATCATTGTATCATTGCTATAAAAGAACAAGATTACCATTATTTTTATCAAAAAGAAGTTGAATTGAGAAAAGAATTGAATTACCCTCCCTTTACTCATATCATTAAAATCGAGATTAAAGGGGAAGAAAAAGAGACCGTTAAGCAGAGAGCAAAACATCTAATTGATTATTTAAATTCCATCCCTAAAATCAAAGAAGCCCCAGAATTTAAATTACTGGGTGCCGAAAATATGGTCTTACGGAAATCTAAAAACCACTTTCAAGTACAATTTATAATAAAAGTAAAAGATTTAGAAAAATTTAATCAGGCATTTAAGGAAGGATATGATAAAATGTTATTAAGTCATTTCGACCAAGAAAATAAGTTAATAATTGATGTTGATCCGGTAAAGATGTTATAAATAAAGATTACACAGATTAAATCAGCGTAATCTTCCTTTAATCGGTGTAATCATTGCTAAAGCAATAGGAGAAAAGATGGCAATATTAGAAATTAAAGAATATGGAGAACCTGTTTTGAGAGAAAAATCATTAGCGGTTAAAGAGATTACTCCAGAAATATTGAATCTCATCAGAGATATGGCAGAAACAATGTATACTGCTTCTGGAGTAGGCCTTGCTGCTCCCCAAGTAGGGGTAACAAAAAGAATTATTATTATTGACGGAGAGGAAGAAGGGTTAATAGTATTGGTAAATCCAATGCTGGTTAAAAGTGAGGGAGAAGTTATAGAGGAAGAGGGCTGTTTAAGTATTCCTGGTGTATATTGCGAGGTTAAGCGTTCATCAAAAGTAACCGTAAAAGCACTTAATGAAAGTGGAGAGCCGATTAAAATCACCAAAGAGGGTCTATTGGCCCGGGCACTGCAGCATGAGATCGATCATTTAGAAGGTATTTTATTTGTGGATAGAATAGGGAAAGTAAAAAGGCAGCTATTGTTAAATAAATTAAAAAAACAAAAGAATTAGTAAAATTCTGGATACTAACCGAAGAGGGGATGATTTTTATACTTAAGATCATTTTTATGGGGACAGCAGATTTTGGAGGACCAGTTTTAAAGAAATTAATAGATAGTAAAGAAAATATAGTAAGTGTAATTACCCAGCCGGATCGCCCTCAGGGTCGTGGTAGAAAAATATTGCCTACCCCCATTAAGGAAATTGCTCTTAATATTAATAGGGGAATAGAAGTATTTCAACCAGAAAATATTAATAATGATGATTCTATAAAAAAAATAAAAGAATTTGACCCGGATCTTATTTTAGTAGTTGCTTATGGTCAAATTCTTTCTAAAGATATTTTAAATATTCCTAAAGTAGGATGCTTAAACATTCACGCCTCATTGTTACCTAAATATCGAGGTGCTGCCCCCATTAACCGGGCTATTATAAATGGTGAAAAAGAGACGGGGATAACTTTTATGTTTATGAATGAAAAAGTAGATGCTGGTGACATTATAGATCAACAGAAAATAACTATTTTACCAGATGAAACCTACGGAGAACTTTATGATAGATTATCTAATTTAAGTGCTAAGATGATCAGTACAATTTTAGAAAAGATAGAAGAAGGAAAGATAAAAAGAATATCCCAGGAGAGTAAATTGGTAACTTTTGCTAAGAAAATGACTAAACAAGATGGGGAAATAAATTGGAGTGAAAAGGGAGAAAAGATATATAATATAATAAGAGGAACTACTCTCTACCCTGGTGCCTTTACCTCTTATAAAGGTAAAAAACTTAAGATTACTAAGGCGAGATTTTTAGGCAATTATCAAAATGAAAATGAGGTTGAACTAAGTTCCTCAATCCCCGGTAGTGTATTTAAAATTGAAAAAGAGAGCATCCTGATTTCTACCGCTGATAAGGGAATTATAAAGATATTCAGGTTGATTCCGGCTGGTTCAAAAGAATTAACCGCCAGCCAGTTTGTCAATGGTTATAAGATTAAAGTAGGAGATATTTTAGGTAAACACACCTAAGACACACCTAAGACAGTTTATAAATATACCTAGGACAGGCGTCCCCCGTTTTCACGAGGGCAAGCCCGCCTGTCTATTGAGGCTTAATAAGAGGAGGATTTTATGTTTTATTTCGATAGTACCATGTTTATTTTATTACCAGCTATAGCTTTAACCCTTTATGCTCAATACCAGGTAAAGACCGTTTATGTAAAGTATTCAAAAATATTAGCAAAAAGCGGATTAAGCGGGAAAGAAGTAGCTGAGGAATTATTGCGGCAAAATAATTTAGTAAATATAAAAATTGAACCGATAGAAGGCAGCCTTTCTGACCACTATGATCCCAGACAGAAAAAGTTAGGCCTATCCAAAGAAATTTATTATGGTAAATCATTAGCTGCTCAGGGAATTGTAGCCCATGAAATAGGCCATGCCCTCCAGGATGCAGAGAAATATTTTCCGCTCGCTCTTCGCAGTAATTTAGTGCCGGTAACTAATATTGGATCTCGAATGGCTGTTCCTTTATTTTTAATTGGATTTTTATTTACTCTTCCCGGGTTAATGGATATCGGCATTATTGCTTTCTCTTTAGCAGTGCTGTTCCAGGTAGTCACTTTACCGGTTGAATTTAATGCCAGCAATAAAGCAGTAGGCTTATTAGTGAAAGCAGATATTGTTTCAGGCACAGAAGAAATTAGTGCAGTTAAAAAGGTTTTAAATGCTGCTGCCTTAACCTATCTAGCCGCTGCCGCAGTAGCAGTTATGCAGTTGTTAAGACTTATAGTATTGAGAAATAGAAGAAGATAGAAGGAAATATAAAATAAATTAAATCTATGGATAAAATAAAAGTTGACCCGATAAGAGAAATCATCCTAACTATTTTAGTTGAAATTGATTCTAAAGAGGGCTATATCAATATTCTAATCAATAAATCATTAGAAAAAAATAGAAGTTCTACCTTAGATGCAGCTTTTATCAATGAGATAACCTATGGAGTGATAAGAAACCGAAATAAATTAGACTGGGCGATAGCTCAATTTTCCAATCGGGGTTTATCTGAAACTCCAATATTGATTAAAAATATATTGAGAATGGGTGTTTATCAATTACTATTTTTAAATAAAGTTCCTGATTATGCAATCGGTAATGAAGCGGTACAATTAGCTAAAAAATATGGAAACCTGGGGATGTCTAAATTTGTAAATGGTGTTTTAAGGAATATTATTCGAAATAGTGGGAATATTAATTGGCCTGATCAAGACAAAGAACCTGCCTTATATATTTCCACCATTTATTCACACCCCCTTCAGATAGTTGAACGTTGGTTAAAAAGATTTGGATTTGCCGATACGGTTAAAATATGTGAAGCAAATAATAAAATACCAACTTTGGTAATTAGGACCAATACTTTAAAGATATCTCGACTAGAATTAAAAGATATTTTGGAAAAAGAGAACATTTCGGTAAGAGAAAGTATTTTTACCGAAGAAGCATTATATGTTAAAGGCCTTTCCAATATCACCAAAATTCCCGCTTATCAAGAAGGATTATTTCAGATTCAAGATGAAGCATCGATCTTGGTCCCTCATCTGCTCAAACCTCTACCTGGTGAATTGGTAATTGATGTTTGCAGTGCCCCAGGAGGAAAGACTACCCATCTTGCCCAATTAATGGCTAATCAGGGTAACATTCTGGCTCTGGATAGTAATGGGGCAAGATTATTAATGGTAAAAGAGAACTGTCGGAGATTAGGAATTGAGATAGTAAAGACCCAGATAAAGGATAGCACTAGATTAGATAAGAATTATCTAAAGAAGGCAGATAAGGTTTTAGTAGATGCTCCCTGCACCGGGTTGGGGGTGTTAAGGAGAAAACCTGATTTAAAGTGGCAAACTTATGATTTAAACAGATTTAAACAATTATTCGAACTGCAGGGGAAGCTATTGGCTACTGTCTCTAATTACCTGAAAGTGGGTGGGAGATTAGTTTATTCTACCTGTAGTACCGAACCAGAAGAGAACGAGGAAGTAGTAACCAAATTTTTAGATAAAAATCCTAATTTTGAGTTAGAAAATTTAAATGAATTTATAAAAGAGCGAAAGTTAAAAGTCTATCCATCAAATCAGAATAAACAGAAGAAATTTTTTCAGATAATCCCTGGACTTTCCAATTTAGATCTAGATGGATTCTTTATGGCAAAAATGATCAGAAAAGGATAGGTTCATAAATGAACTGGATAGTGAAAATATTTAATATTATTTTAAAATCATTGGTTAGTATTATTTTTATAATTTTTATAGTGCTGGCTGGGGGAGTAAGTGCCTTTATAATATATCAAAATGTATACTCTGTTCCAAATACTGTCGTTCCTTCCATAATTGGTGAGGAATTAAAAGTTGCCCAAGAAAAATTATATAATGCTGGATTACAGCTAAAGGTTTCTGGTGATGAATTTGATAAAAATATTTCCCCCAATAAAATTATCACTCAGGATCCAGCCAGCGGGTCAACAGTAAAAAAGAATCGGGAAATTTATGTGGTGATAAGTAAAGGGAGTAAGGCTATTGCTTTAAATATTCCCGATCTTAGAAATAAAGAGCTAAAAGAAGCCACGGCCATCATCGAAGAATACGGCCTTACTTTAGGCAAAGTCACCTATAGCAAACATTTTTCCGTACCTCAGGGGGTAGTTATTGCTCAGACCCCTGAAGCGGGAAATATAGTTTCAGATAATAATACAATTAATCTATTAGTTAGTAAAGGATCTTATTAATATTACATATATGGTGTGGAGATTAATCCTCTCTCTTCAAGTGATATGATTATGGTGGATTTACCCTCTCCCTTGAAGTGAGGGTGAAACATTTTCTGTCATTAGGCGTAGGGGTCGGATTTATCCGACCCTCTGTCATTGCGAGGAGCTTTACAAGCCTGCCCCTGTGAAAAACAGGGGAAGCAATCCCTATTTCCAATGTAGGACAGGCATCCCCCGTTTTCACGAGGGCAGGCCCGCCTGTCTAGGTAAGGAGGTGTATTAGGTGAAAGAACAAGAATTAAAATACTGGTTAGCCTGGAATAAAATATCAGATATAGGACCAAAAAGATTTCATAAATTGATGGAATATTTTGGTTCAGCCGAGAATGCCTGGTCTGTAAAATCAGAAGAAATATCCAGAGTGCTAAATTTGAGCAACAAAATATCCTCCAGGATTTCCGAAGAAAAAAATAATATTACTCCCGAACAAGAATTAGATCTATTAGCTAAATATAAAGCCAATGTTTTAACCATAAAGGATGATTTATATCCGGAGAATTTAAAAACAATTCACGATCCTCCCCCAGTTCTATACTTTAAGGGGAACATTATCGAAAAAGACAAAAATTCTATTTCCCTGGTCGGTTCAAGAAAAGCTACCTATTATGGAAAAATGGTTGCAGAAAATTTAAGCAAGGATTTAGCTTTAGCTGGATTGACTATCATAAGTGGGATGGCTCGAGGAATAGATACAGCGGCTCACAAAGGTGCATTAGCAGTCCACGGTCGGACCATCGCGGTATTTGGTTGTGGAATTGATCTTATTTATCCCCCTGAAAATAGAAGGTTAGCGAAAGAAATAGAAGAGTCAGGAGCATTAATAACTGAATTTTCTTTTTCTACTTTGCCAGAAAGGCAGAATTTTCCCCGCAGAAATCGTATTATCAGTGGATTAAGTTTGGGAACAGTGGTAGTGGAGGCTGGTGAGAAGAGTGGTGCATTAATAACTGCTGATTTTGCCCTCGAACAAGGCAGAGAAGTCTTTGCGGTTCCAGGGAATATAACCTCTTCCTTGTCAAATGGTACGCATAATTTAATCAAACAAGGAGCGAAGTTGGTAAATAATTATCGAGATATTCTGGAAGAAATTCCAGGAATTGTAGTCCAAGAAACAAATACCAAAGAAATAAGTGCAGAAAAATTTTCTCTATCTGAAGAAGACCAAATAATTTATAAGATAATTTCCAACGAACCTATCCACATAGACGAAATTATTGAAGTTAGCAAATTATCTGCCAGTAAAGTTAGCGAGATATTACTAAACCTCGAATTAAAAGATTTAATAAAAGAGATTGAAGGTAAAAAATTTATTAAACTATAATTTTATTGCCTTAATAAGGCTGATTTAGTATAATATAAAAAGTCGGGGCGTAGCGCAGTATGGTAGCGCACCTGAATGGGGTTCAGGGGGTCGGAGGTTCAAGTCCTCTCGCCCCGACCAGAATATCTACTTTAAATCTACCTTTTACCACCATATTTTTTACCTTTCTATCCCTGATTATTTTGTAGGGGGCGGATTTATCCGCCCCGTTCCTTCTTCGGGGGGGGGGACACTAGGTTAAAAATTTTTTTAAATAATAACAAAAAGATTAATCCCAAAAGGAGGTTGACCATGCTCTTATTAACCAGAAGTGATATTCAAAAATCTATTTCCATAAAAGAAGCCATTCAGGTGGTTAAATATGCTTTTGCTGCTTATTCATCCGGAAAAGTTACTATTCCAGTTCGCACTCAGATAAAAATTCCTCAAGAAGATGGAATTATCCTTTATATGCCCGGATATATCGAAGATTCAGGCGCTTTAGGTTTAAAAATTGTATCTGTATTTCCCAAAAACAGAGAGAAAAATCTACCTACCACAAATGCCTTTATTTTATTAATCCATCCAGAGACGGGATTACCATTAGCTGGATTAGAAGGAAATTATTTAACTGCCCTTAGGACTGGCGCTGCTTCCGGTGTGGCTACTGATTACTTAGCCAGGAAAAATTCTTCAACAGTAGCGATTATTGGTGCCGGATTTCAAGCCAGGACTCAATTAGAGGCAGTGTGTTTGGTACGAGATATAAAATCAGTAAATATTTATGATATTAATGAACAACAGTCCATTAACTATTTGGAACTAATGAAGAATAAACTTTCCAACCTTTCCTTAAAATGGACCATAAGTCCTTCTTCGGGAAAAGCTATTGAAAACGCAGATATTATCTGTATAACCACTACTTCTAAAACTCCGGTCTTCCCTGGAGAAAAAATAAGACTTGGAACTCATATTAATGCGGTTGGTTCATTTACTCCTCAGACGCAAGAAATTGATATTCAAACCCTTTTAAAGGCGGATAAAATATATGTTGATTCTATAGAGGCTACTTTAAAAGAAGCCGGTGACTTCATTATCCCCCTTCAGAAAGGTCAATTTGATAAAGCAAATATTACTGGTGAAATCGGGGAAATAATTTCCCATCAAAAAATAGGTAGAGAAAATAAGGAAGAAATTACTATTTTTAAAACAGTAGGCTTATCTATTCAGGATATGGCTACCGGATTTTTTATTTACCAAAAAGCAAAAAAATTAGGATTAGGAAAAGAATTTTCTCTGGATTAAACCGATTATAGTTGTTACTTATGCATGCCTTGTTGGTATTATTATACTAATTATTTCTGTATACCCTTGTTTTTAATTTCAAAAAACTTTCCCTCAAAAGCAGGACTTTCCCAGCTCTTTGTCGAATATAATAAAAATGATATATAATCATGTAGGACAGGCGTCTCGCCTGTCTACTCTAATTCTATTAAATATAAATAAAAGAGAATATTTAAAAAATGTTCTATTTTAAAACAAAAACCAAACTCACTCTTATCACTCTTACCATAATTATCCTTACCTTAATCTTATGCCTTTCTTCCTTTGCCAAAACCGAAGTCTACTTCTCCCTCTCGGAAAATCCCCAAAAAGCTATCATTAAAAATATTAATCAGGCGGAAACCTACATTAATATAGCCATGTACACCTTCACTGATCAGGAAATTGCCCTCTCTCTGGCCAATGCCCAAAAAAGAGGGGTAAAGG
>PFIP01000057.1 GCA_002782675.1 Candidatus Infernicultor aquiphilus | reverse complement strand
TTTGGTTTAAAAATGTTAATATTTGTTACCGTTCCTTCCACGGTAGGATTAATAGTATTAAAAGATTCTTTAACTCGTTTAATCTATGAGCATGGTATATTTAGTAAAGTGGCTACTACAATGACTGCCAATGCTCTATTATATTATTCTATAGGACTGGTTGCCTATGCTTGTATTCATTTAATAACTGTGGCTTTTTATGCTTTAAAAGATACTAAAACTCCAGTAAAAATTGGAGTATATATTGTGTTTATGAATATTGTTTTGGATTTAATTTTAGTTAGATATTTGGCTCATTCTGGCTTAGCGTTAGCTACTTCTTTGGTAGCTATAATAAATATGATTATTCTATTAAAAGCCTTACAAAAGAAAATTGGAAATATTGAATTGAGATCTCAAGCATCATTTCTAATAAAAATTATTTTATCATCCATATTTTTAGGAATAGGTTGTTTCTTAGTGAATAATTATTTAGGTAGTGTATTGAATTTAAATCATAAATTTAATCAAATTATTCAAATCACCGCCTCTATTTTAACTGGTAGTATGATATATTATATTAGTAGTTATATTTTTGGTATTCCAGAAATTAGGAGTTTAAAACAAAATATAAAAATAATCCTGAAGGGTAAAAGCTAAATAATGTTAAAAGATTATCATTGTAATATTAACCATATTAGAAATTTTTCTATAATTGCTCATATCGATCACGGGAAATCAACTATAGCGGATAGATTATTAGAATATACTGGAACCATCCCAGAAAGAGAAAAAAAAGAGCAAATATTAGATGACATGGATTTAGAAAGAGAAAGGGGCATTACTATTAAATCAAAAGCGGTAAGATTATATTATCACTCTAAAGATGGAAAGGAATATATTTTAAATTTAATTGATACTCCTGGACATGTAGATTTTTATTATGAAGTATCTCGTAGTCTGGCAGCCTGTGAAGGAGCTTTGTTAATTATTGATGCATCTCAAGGCGTGCAAGCACAAACTTTATCCAATATTCATTTAGCTGTAAAAAATAATTTAAAAATAATTCCTATAATTAACAAAATAGATCTTGCTAATGCTAATCCTGAAAAAGTTATACAGGAATTAAAAAATATTCCCGAACTAAAGGAAGAAAAGGTAATTTTGGCCAGCGCTAAAGAAGGAATTGGCACTTCTGATATTTTCGAGGCAATAGTAAATAGAATTCCACCACCATCTGGAAAACCTAATTTACCTTTAAGAGCACTTATTTTTGATTCAGTTTATAATTCATACAAAGGAACCATTGTCTATATTAAAATGGTAGATGGAATTATAAAACCAGGAATGGTTATTCAAACTATGTCTACTAAAAAAAATTATGAAGTTACGGAAATAGGGATTTTTCGTCCTAAAATGCAACCTATAAAAACACTTACTGCTGGTGAAGTGGGTTACCTAATAGCAGGATTTAAAAATATTAAAGATATTAGGGTAGGTGATACTATTACTGATACTGTTAACCCGGCTCAAAAGATTCTCTCTGGATATAAAAAGGTTACTCCTTTAGTTTTTTGCAGTATTTATCCCATTGATAATAAGGAATATGAAAATCTGAAAATTGCCTTGGAAAAGCTAAAATTAAACGATTCCTCTATCTTTAGTGAGCCAGAAACTTCACAAGCTTTAGGTTTTGGTTTTAGGTGTGGATTTTTAGGATTATTGCATATGGAGATTGTTCAAGAAAGATTAGAAAGAGAATATAATATTAATTTAATTGCCACTGCTCCTAGTGTAATGTATAAAATCACTAAAAAAAATGGCGGAATAATTGAAATAAGTAATCCTACTGCTTTTCCTTCAAAAATGGAAATTGAGAAAATTGAAGAACCATATGTTAAAGCAAGTATTATTACTCCCAGCCAATATATAGGTGTAATTATGGATTTAGTTCAAGAAAAAAGGGGATTTTTTAAAAACATGGAATATATTGACGAAAAGATAGCAAAGTTAGATTATGATCTTCCTTTAAATGAAATTATTTTAGATTTTTTTGATAAATTAAAATCAAGAAGTAGTGGGTATGCTTCATTAGATTATGAACTTAAAGGATACCAAGTAGCTGAATTGGTTAAGGTTGATATATTAGTTAATCATGAATTCGTAGATGCTTTATCCTTTATTGTCCATAAAGTTAAAGCCTATCAACAGGCAAGAAAAATAGTAGAAAAATTGAAAGAGATTATTCCTCGTCAATTATATGAAGTACCGATACAAGCCTCCATTGAACAAAAGGTTATTGCTCGAGAAACTATAAAAGCATTAAAAAAAGATGTATTAGCTAAATGTTATGGAGGAGATATTACTCGTAAGAGAAAGTTATTAGAAAAACAAAAAGCTGGGAAAAAAAGAATGAAAAAGATAGGAAGAGTAGAAATTCCTCAAGAAGCATTTCTAGGAATATTAAAAATAGATTAGGTGATTCTGAATGAATTTAGGTTTATATTTGCATTTTCCTTTTTGCAAATCAAAATGTCATTATTGTGATTTTAATTCTTATCCTTTAAAAAATGATGATCAGGTTTTGTCTTATATTTCAGCTTTGTATAAAGAAATTGCCATGTATGCTCAAAAATTAAACCATAGTACCATAAAGACAATATACTTAGGTGGTGGTACCCCCACTATGCTATCAGGAGATTTAATTTATAATATTTTAAATTTTTGTAAGGATAATTTCAAAATAGATGATAATGCTGAGATAACCATAGAAGCAAATCCAGGAACATTAGATAAAAAGAAATTAGAGAGATTAAATAAAGCAAAGATAAATAGAATAAGTTTGGGAGCCCAGAGTTTTAATGATTCTCTGTTAAAAAAATTGGGTAGAATACATACTGCCCAAGATATCATTGACTCTTATTCTAAAGCCCGAGAAGCAGGATTTAACAATATCAATATGGACATTATGTTTGCATTACCGGATCAAACCTTTATTGATTTTAAAAATACTATGAAAAAGGCGGTTTCCTTAAAACCGGATCACTTATCTTTGTATAATTTAACTATAGAAGAAGGAACAAAATTTTTGGAGAGTTATAAAGAAGGTAAATTAAACCTTCCTACCGAAGATGAAGAATATGATATGTATAGCTGGGCTATAAAATTTTTAGCAGAAAACAATTTTGAACATTATGAGATTTCAAATTTTGCTCGCCCCTTTAAACGATCTATCCATAATCAAATTTATTGGTATAACCAGCCATATTTAGGAATAGGAGCAGGTGCTTATTCTTTTATAAAAGGATATCGTTATATGAATTATAAAGACCCAGTTAGATATATTAAAGAGATAAATAATGGCAAATTACCTCTAGATAGTGGAGAAAAATTATCTTTACGAAAAAGAATGTCAGAAACCATAATTTTAGGTTTAAGGACCAAAGATGGGATAAATTATCGAAAATTTAAAGTTAGATTTAAAGTAAATATCGAGAAATTATTTAATCAACAGATTTACAAATTAATCAACTTAGGATTATTAAGAAAAGATAATTATAAGATTCAACTAACTAAGAAGGGCTTGTTTCTGGCCAATAATGTTTTTAGAGAATTTGTGGATTGATTTATCTTATTATAAAATATAATATGATTGTCCCCAAAAAGTAAACAAACCTGTCCTCGACCTGATCGGGGAATGGTAATGTAGGGGTCGGATTTATCCGACCCGTTTTTGGGTTACAACCATAATATAAAATAATCATAAAAAACATTTGGTAACATCTTGACAAATTTATTACATGGTGATATTTTATTTAGAGAATTTAGCACTCTCGAGGTGAGAGTGCTAAATGAGGTATAGAAATGGAATTAAATAAAAGGATGAAAACTATATTAGCAGCTGTAGTGCATAGATATATTACTACTGCTGAACCAGTTAGTTCAAGCATAATTGCTAAAGAATATAATTTAGATTTAAGCACCGCTACCATAAGACATGAGATGTATTGGTTAGAGAAATATGATTATTTATGGCAGCCGCACACCTCAGCAGGGAGAATCCCCACTGATAAAGGATATAGATTTTATGTAGATAATTTAATGATAAAAAGATATTTAAAAGAAAACGAGAAGAGGGAAATTATTCAGATCTATAAAAAAAATAAAGAACTTGAAGAAACAATGAAGATAACTTCGCAATTATTATCTAAATTAACTCATAACTTAGGAGTCGTCTTGGCACCTATTATTTATGATGACTTAGTAAGAAATATTCAATTTATACCGGTAGGGAATAACCGTGTTTTAACTATTATAGTTACAGACACCGGATTAGTTTGCCAGAAATTAATTAATGTATCTGGAGAAATTACTAAAGATAGGTTAAGCTATTTATCTAATCTTATAAATAATAAATTAACCGAAAAAGATATTAATATAATAAATTTAAAAAAGATCTTAAAGGATGAGCTGGATAAAATTCTTTCTTTTCAAGAAAGATTTAATTATATCTATGATTTTTTAGAAGATTGTCTTAATTTTAAATCTTTAAAAAATAAAGTTTATTTAGACGGTAGAACTAATATAATGAGACAACCTGAATTTAATGAGACTATTAAATTAAATTATATCTTATCAATCATTGAAGAAGAAAACATATTGGCAAATACCATAAGAAAATGCTTAGGTTTTAGAAAGATTAAGGTAATTATTGGTAAGGAAAGTAAACTAAAAGAGATACAAAGCTGTAGTTTAGTAACCAGTAAATACAATATTAAAGGTAAACCAGCTGGCGCAATAGGGGTTTTAGGCCCAACTAGAATGGATTACTCCCGAATGATATCTATTGTAGAATATGTTTCGGATAAATTAAGCGATATATTATCGGAATTTTAAAAATTAATTAAAAAATTTATTCGGAGGATGGCTAATGGTGGATAAAGAAAATAAAAATGAATCACCAGAAAATGTAAAATCATTGAAAATTAAAAAGTATAAATTTAAAATTAAAAAAATATTACTTCAAAAATTAAATGAAAAAAAAGAATTAACTAAAAAATTAGAAAATGAATTACAAGAAATGAAGAAATTAGCTCAAGAAAAAGATAATTTATCTAAAGAATATTTGGAATATTTAAAGAGGTTGCAAGCTGATTTTGAAAATTATAAGAAACAGCAAGAGAAAAAGAAAAAAGAATTTATAGAATTCGCAAATGAAAAACTATTAAATAATTTATTACCGGTAGTAGATAATTTAGAAAAGGCTTTAGATTCTACCAAAAATGAAAATAATCTAGAGACTATCAAACAAGGAATTAATAATATTTTAAAAGATTTTCATAATATTTTAATGAGGGAAGGGGTTCATCCCATAAAAGCTTTGGATCAGAAGTTTGATCCTTATAAACATGAAGCTGTAATGAGTTTTGAAACAGATAAATACCCTGAAGATACAGTAACAGAAGAGCTCCGCAAGGGATATTATATAAAATCAAAAGTATTAAGACCGGCAATGGTAAAAGTTGCCATTCTTACTAAGCAAAAAAAGAATACCGAGAAAGAAAATTAGTTTAATTAAATGATATTTATTTAAGGAGGAAATTTATTATGGGGAAAACAATTGGAATCGATTTAGGAACAACTAATTCTGTTGTAGCCGTAATGGAAGCTGGGAAGCCAGTAGTTATTGAGAATGAAGAAGGAGGGAGAACAACACCTTCTATTGTTGCATTCACAAAAAAGGATGAGAGATTGGTAGGTTTGTTAGCAAAAAGACAAGCAATTACTAATCCAGAAAATACCATATTCTCAGTTAAGAGGCTTATTGGTAGAAGATATAATGATGAAGAAGTAAAAAAAGCAAAAAAGTATTTACCTTATAAAATAATTCCTGGGGAGCATACCGATATTAAAATTGAAGCAAAAGGTAAAGCTTATAGTCCACAAGAAATATCTGCTATGATCTTACAAAAACTAAAAAAATCTGCTGAAGATCATATTGGAGAAAAAATAACCGATGCAGTTATTACCGTACCGGCATACTTTAATGCTAACCAAAGGGAAGCAACCAAAAATGCCGGGAAAATTGCTGGTTTAAATGTCTTAAGAATCATTAATGAACCTACGGCTTCTGCCCTGGCTTACGGATTGGATAAGAAAAAAGATGAGAAAATTGCAGTTTTTGATCTTGGTGGGGGGACTTTTGATATATCTATTTTAGATATTGGTGAAGAAGGAGTTTATGAAGTAAAATCTACTAATGGTAATACTTTCTTGGGCGGGGATGACTTTGACCAAAGAATAATAGATTGGTTAGTAAACGATTTTAAAAAAAATAATGGAATAGATTTAAAAAATGATCAAATGGCCTTGCAAAGATTAAAAGAAGCTGCTGAAAAAGCGAAATGTGAATTATCTTCTACTTTAGAGGCTGAGATTAATTTACCTTTTATCACTGCTGATGCCAGTGGGCCAAAACATTTAAATGTCACTCTAAGCAGGGCAAAATTAGAACAACTTACTGCTGATCTTATTGAAAGTACTGTTGGACCCTGTTATAAAGCACTGGAAGATGCAAAACTAAAAGCGGAAGATATTGATGAAGTGATATTAGTTGGCGGGCAAACCAGGATGCCTAAGGTGCAAGAAATCGCTAAGAAAATTTTTGGAAAAGAAGGAAATAAAGGGGTTAATCCTGATGAAGTAGTGGCAGTTGGGGCAGCAATACAAGCTGGTATATTAAAAGGTGAAGTAAAGGATATATTACTACTTGATGTTACACCTTTATCTTTAGGTATAGAAACTTTAGGTGGAGTAGCAACTAGACTTATCGAAAGAAATACTACTATACCCACTTCCAAAAGTCAGATATTTTCCACAGCGGCTGATGATCAGACTGCAGTGGATATAAATGTATTACAAGGCGAAAGGCCTATGGCTAAAGATAATACTAGTTTAGGAAGATTTCAATTAATTGGTATACCAGCAGCACCTAGAGGGATTCCTCAAATAGAAGTAAGTTTTGATATCAACGCTAATGGTATTCTTAATGTTAAAGCCAAAGATTTAGGAACTAATAAAGAACAAAGGATAACTATTACTGCTACTACTGGATTAACTAAAGAAGAAATTCAGAAAAAAGTAAAAGAAGCAGAGCAGTATGCCGAAGAAGATAAAAGAATAAAAGAAAAAATAGAAATTCGAAACCAGGCCGATACTTTAATTTATAGCGTAGAAAAAACCCTGAAAGAATCAGGAGATAAAGTTAGCGAAGACGAAAAAAATGAGATAACTGAAAACATTAAAGATCTCAAGAAAGCCTTAGAAGAAGATGATGTAGATAATATGAAATCCAGTATCGAAAAATTAACTACTTCCTCACATAAGCTTGCGGAAGAAATTTATAAAAAGGCTTCAGCTCAAACCCAACAACAAGAAGCAAAAAAAGATAGCGAAAAGAGTGAAAAGTCTAAAACAGAAGAAAAGAAGGGCGAAGAAAAAGTCGTTGATGCTGACTATGAAGTAGAAAAAGACCAAGATAAAGAAGATTGACAAATTAGTCGTTATTCGTTAGTCGGGTCGAATAAATCCGACCCCTACATAAGAAAAAAGTTTTGAGTTTTGAACTAACGACTAACGACTATCCACTATCGACTAATTTAAATTGATAATAGGAGAGGAAAACATCAGTTGGCAAAAAGAGATTACTATGAGATCTTAGGTTTGAATAAAGATACCACCGCTGAGGAGATAAAAAAAGCTTATAGAAAACTTGCTCTTAAATATCATCCAGATAGGAATTCTTCCAATAAGGAAGCTGAAAAAAATTTTAAAGAAATTAATGAAGCTTATCAAATTCTTAGTGATCCGGAAAAGAGGTCAAAGTATGATCAATTTGGTTCAGCAGAGGGATTTGAAGGTAGAGGTTTTTCTGATTTTGGGGACTTTGGTAATTTTGGTGATATTTTTGATTCTTTCTTTGGAAGTAGAACTCGAAGTCGAGAAGAAGGAATACGCCCTCAAAAAGGAGCTAATCTAAGATATAATTTAAAAATTAGTTTTGAAGATGCTGCCTTTGGTAAAGAAATTAAAATTAAAGTTCCTAATTGGGAAACTTGTCCTAGATGTAATGGAAGCAAATCTGAACCTGGTACTTCTCCACAAACTTGTCCTGATTGTCATGGCACTGGAGAAATTAGAAATACTCAAAGTACTATGTTTGGTCAATTTGTAAATATACAAACTTGCCCTCGATGCAAAGGGGAAGGGAAAATAATAAAAAATATATGTACTAATTGTAAAGGTATAGGAAAAATAAAAATAGATAGAATAGTAAATGTAAAAATTCCTGCTGGTGTAGATACAGGACATAGATTAAGAATAACTGGAATGGGTGAACCCGGTGAAAGAGGAGGTCCTTCTGGTGATTTATATATTGTTTTAGATGTAAAACCACATAAAGTATTTAAACGTGAAGGAATAAATATTTCCTGTGATAATCCAATAAGCTTTGTAAAAGCAGCATTGGGAGGAGAGGTTACTGTGCCTACTTTAGAAGAAAAAGCAAAAATAAAAATACCGGCAAGCACGCAATCAAATACTATATTTAGACTTAAAGGGCAAGGAATATACAAAATTGGTACTAAACAAAGAGGGGATGAATATGTTAAAATTATAGTAGAAACTCCCCAAAGAATGAGTGATGAGCAAAAAAAATTGCTATTAGAATTTGCTAAATTAAGCGGGGAAGACATAAATACTATAGGAGAAAAGGGTATCTTTGATAAAATAAAAAATGCCTTTGGTCAAAATAAATAATATTTCAAGATATTCAAGGGGAATTCTTCCCCTTGAAAACCCCTTAATTCGACCTTACCTCAATATTTATTACACCCTTGAATATCTTGTCTTTAATATTCTTCATAATAATAAATCATATTCCTTATTTAAGGTATAGGAATTATTAAAATTCCTATACCTTAAATAAGATATCTGGAAAGGATTTCTTAATTATGCCTCTTTTCTTTGCTCTACCTGAAAATATTAGTGAAAGTGAAAAAGTTATTTTAATTTATGGAAAAGATGCCAAACATATAATTAAGTCTTTAAGATATAAAAAAAATGACGAAATATTAATTGCCAATGGCAAAGGAAATAAATATATTACTATAATTGAAAGCATCGAAAGTAACCTCATAAAATGCAAAATTATTAAATCTATTTCTACTCCTTTAAATACGCACCCCACCAAAGTAGTTCTAGCACAGGCATTAGTAAAAAGTAACAAAATGGATTTTATAGTTCAAAAATCCACAGAATTAGGAATTAATGCTATTATTCCTTTTATATCTTCAAGAACTATCCCCATAATTAATCGGAACAATTTAGAAAAAAAACAAAGGCGTTGGCAAAAAATTGCTTATGAAGCCAGTAAGCAATCTGAAAGAAGTATTATTCCTGAAATTTCTTCAATTATTACCTTTAATGAACTTTTAAATAAATCTGCAAATTTTGATTTACCTCTCCTATTTTGGGAAAATGAAAGGTCTATTAATTTAAAAGATATCCTAACTTCTTTGCCTAAACCAGATACCATTCTTGGTTTAATTGGTCCAGAAGGAGGGTTTTCTGAAGAAGAGATAAGAATAGCTAAAGAAGCTGGCTTAACCTCAGTTAGTTTAGGGAATCACTATTTAAGAAGCGAAACAGCAGCACTATTTGTTTTGTCATTAATTACTTATATTTTTGATATCTTATAAAAAGGAGGATCACTTTATAAAAAAAGTCGCTTTTAAAACTCTTGGTTGTAAAGTAAACCAATATGAGACAGAAATTATCCTTAATTTATTTCAAGATGAAGGTTTTCAAATAGTAAATTTTAACCAAAAAGCTGATGTGTATATAATAAATACTTGTACTGTTACGAAAGAAGCTGACCGAAAATCTAAACAGATGATCAGAAAAGCTATTGGTCAGAATAAAAAATCGAAAATAATTGTAACCGGTTGTTTTGCTCAATCTAATTATCAAGATTTAGAGAAAATAAGAGGAATAAATTTAATAACCGGAAATAGTGATAAAAATAGTATTTTACAACAATTTAAAGAATTAGATTTTCATAATACGGTGGTTAAAGTAACACCTGCAAAATTTTTGAAAAAATATGATAATGTTATTAAAAATAAATCGATCTTACGCGCTCGAGCCTGGCTTAAAATACAAGATGGATGCAATAATTTCTGTACTTACTGCAAAGTTCCCTATGTAAGAGGTCCTGCTCGTAGTAGATTAATTGATGATATATTACAAGAAGTTTCTAATTTAGAAAATTCGGGAATTAAAGAAGTAGTTCTTTTAGGAATTAATTTAGGAACCTATGGGGAAGATTTACTTCCTGGCAAAGCAAATTTGTCAAAATTAATTTCTCTAATTAATAATTTTAAAGGGATAAAAAGAATTCGTTTAAGCTCGATTGAGTTAGTTAATATTAATAATGAATTATTAGATACTTTTGGAAAATGTTCCAAGTTATGTCATCACTTACACATTCCCTTACAAAGTGGCGATGATAAAATTCTTAAACTTATGAATCGTCCTTACAATACTTCCATCTTTGGCAAGAAGATATTCCAATTAAAGAAGAAGATACCCAATATTGCGATAACTAGTGATATTATGGTAGGTTTTCCTGGTGAAGACAACGAAAGTTTTAATAATACCTATAAGTTTATTAGAAAAATGTGCTTTTCAAAAATACATATTTTTAAATATTCTAATCGTGAAAAATGTTTGGCAATTTTAATGCCTAATGAAGTTGATAATGAAATAAAAAAAGAAAGAAGCAAAAAATTAATAAATCTATCTAGCGAATTATTTTATAATTTTCGTAATAAATATCTCGGTTTGGATGTTGATGTTTTAGTTGAGGATGAAATAAAAGATAAAGAAGGAAGAGTATATTCTCGTGGTATTACAGATAATTATATTAAAGTGATAATTCCTGATTTAATCGGAAAAAGAGGTGAAATAGTTAAAGTTCAATTAAATAAAATCTATTCTGATTATATCATTTCGTCAGTTTAACAGAGCTTATTGAAAAAATAAAATATAATCCAAATTTAGGCAGCGTATACGATTTTGGTTGCTATTTACTCTTTTAGTTCTT
>PFIP01000079.1 GCA_002782675.1 Candidatus Infernicultor aquiphilus | reverse complement strand
TCGCCTCTAAAAAACAAAATTTAGTCTATCGTTTTCGCACTCAGCCCTTTATGGTGGACATTTTCCACATATCGATCTAAATAAGGAAGTGCTTAAATAGCGGTCTCCCCGATCAGGCAAAATTACTACGATTATTCCAGAATGCATCTGCCTGGCTACCTCAAAAGCTCCGGCAACTGCCGCACCGCTGGACATACCCACAAAGATGCCTTCTTTAGTAGCAAGTTTCCTTGCCATCTCATAAGCCGGATCATCCTTGACGGTAATTTTCTCATCCAATTTCTCTGCCTGGAATATTTTGGGGACAATTGATTCTTGCATATTTTTAAGTCCTTGTATTTTATGCCCTACTATTGGTTCAACACCAACAATCTTAACTTGTGGTTTCTTTTCTTTTAAATATTTAGCTACTCCCATTAAAGTTCCACCAGTTCCCATACCAGCAACAAATATATCTATTTCTCCCTTAGTTTGAGAAAATATTTCCGGACCAGTAGTCTCATAATGAGCCAGAACATTATTCTCATTTTCGAATTGATTAGGCATGTAATACTTATCGGGTTCTTCAGAAATAAGTTGATGAGCCTTTCGGATCGATCCGTCGGTAGATTCATTGGCGGGAGTAAGTATTATTTCTGCTCCAAATGCTTCGATAATTCTACGTCTCTCTACACTAACACATTCGGGCATACAAAGTTTTACCTTATACCCTTTTGCTGCTCCTATCATAGCCAGAGCAATTCCGGTATTTCCTGAAGTAGGCTCTAATATTATCTTTTCTCTGCTAAGTTCTCCTGACTCTTCCGCTTTTTTTATCATATAATAAGCCGGACGGTCTTTAATTGAACCGCCAGGATTACAACCTTCAAGTTTTCCAAATATTTTTACTTTGGAATTTTCAATTAAATTATTAAATTTAACCAGTGGTGTATGGCCAATTACTGATAATATATTCATAAATTTTATCTCCTTTATCAGAGTAATAATGTAGTACAACAGTCACCATTAATTTGCTTTGTTTTGCAAATTTACTAAATCCTCTAAAGTAACAGAGCTGAGCACCCCAGAAATTGTTTCATCTAACTTTTCCCATATATCTCTGGTTACACATTTGGAAACTCGAGAACAAACAGAAGGATTTTTTACACATTCTACCAGGCTCAAATTCCCTTCCAGAACTTGTATGATATCTTTAAGAGTTATTTGTGAAAGAGACTTAGCTAACCTATACCCCCCATGAGCTCCTCGAGAAGAACTTATCAACCCACTTGCTTTAAGAGGGATAACCAATTGACTTAAATATTTTTCGGAAATCTCTTCCTTTTTGGCAATATCCTTTAAAAAGATATTCCCCTGATCAAAATTTAAAGCTAACTCCAACATAAATCTGGTTCCATATCTTGCTCGAGTAGAAAGCCTCATAAAACCACCTCATTTAATTACTATTAAAACTACCATATTAGTAATAATAATAATATAAAAAAATATTTTTGTCAACTAAACAAAAAAAACTTGCTTTAAACATTAAATCGAAAATTAATGATATTACCATCTTCGATTAGGGCATCTTTCCCTTCTATTTTTAATAATCCATTTTCTTTTATCTTAGACATAGAACCCAGATTAACTAAATCCTGGTATTTTACTATTTCTGCTCGGATAAAACCTCTTTCTATGTCTGAATGCACTTTTCCAGCAGCCTTCTTGGCTATGGTACCTTTTTTAATAGTCCAAGCCTTAACTTCATCTTCACCTACAGTGAAAAATGATATTAACCCCAAATGTTCATAACATACTCGTGACAATCTTTCAATCCCCGTTTCTTTTAATCCCAAATCCTCTAAAAATAATTTTCTCTCTTCTGGTTCCAATTGATTTATTTCCATCTCTATTTTTCCACAAATATTAATACTCGCCATATTATTATCTTTAAGGAATTGATCTAATTTTTCTTTTTGAAGATATAACTTGGTTTTAAATTGTTCTTCGCTAAGATTCAGGGCAACAATTATTGGTTTTAAAGTATAAAAACTAAAGCCACTTATTTTTTTCATTTCATCCTCGGTAAATTCAAGATTAGAAAGAAATTGATCATCGCTCAGGCCTTGATTACATTTCTCTAAAATCTCCATTTCTATTAATTCTTCGTGATTTAATTTCTGTTTAGATTTTTTTAGACGCTCTAATCGATTTTCTACTACCTCCAAATCTCTAAGTAAGAGCTCATATCTTAAATTTTCTATTTGAATCATAGGGTCTTTTTCACTGGCCACTGCTAGATCCTCAAACAATCTAATCACTAATAAGAGGGAATCGGCATCCTGAATAAGACTAAATATTTCTGCCTTCTCTTTGGAAGGCAATTCCGGAGAAATTCCCCCAATATCTATAAACTCGATGGTAGCATAAGTAGTCTTCTTGGGATGATAAAGGGAACTTAAATAATCTATTCTCTGGTCATAAACATTAGCTATCCCTATATTTTTAGTACCTTTTGAAGAATAAATAGAAACCTCTTTATGTTGCCCGGTAAGGAGATTAAATAGAGTAGTCTTGCCTACTAAAGGCAGGCCTACAATTCCAATTTTCATTTTTTCTTCCCTCCATTTTGTATCTCGTATCACGTGAATCACATTTCATAAAGAAATAGTGTATTTCATTATAACAAATATATTCCGAAAATAAAAATAAGAATTTTTGTAGATGAAAGATGATAAAAGGTTAGAAAACCGAAAAAGGAAACCGAAAAAACTAGATCTTATTTATCTTTCCATTATCCATCAGGTAAATACAATTAGTCGTCTCTTTTAAAAATTTTTTATCATGGGAGATAATTATATAGGACAGGTAGGGATTATTATTTAAAATTTGAATCATCTTGGCAATAGTTTTTTCATCCAGCCAAGTCACTGGTTCATCAAGAAGTAAAATTTTAGGTTGCATAGCCCATACAGTAG
>PFIP01000060.1 GCA_002782675.1 Candidatus Infernicultor aquiphilus | reverse complement strand
CTTTCGGATTATTTCGCCAGCTCGTCTTAAAAATCTATCCGGACTCTTCTGGCTCAACTGAATATTAGTGCTGGGTTGTAATAATCTCATTTCATCGATTACCTCGAGTAGCAGATAGGTTAAGTCATTTACCCCATCAGAGCCATCTATCTTTAATCCGCCATTATTAATATTAGCAAAATCGGTATAGGTCCCACTTTCGGCTAAAGTTACTCCTACTTTGGGTGGTGCTGGTTGATTATTGAATTTTATCCAGAAGCACTCTAAAAGTTCCTTTGCCTTTTCTTCAGTCAAGGTCCCCTCTTCTAATCCCTTTTTATAAAAGGGGTATAGATGCTGGTCTAATCTGCCTGGATTGAATGAATCCCAGGTATTAAGTTCGGTAATAACCCCTACATGAACCAACCAATACATTTGCAAAGCTTCCCAAAAGTTTCGGGGTGAGTTAGCTGGAACATGAGAACAAACCTCGGCGATTTTTAATAGCTCCTTCTTTCTTGGGGAATTTTTTTCACTCTTGGCCATCTCTAAAGCTTTATCAGTATAACGTTTAGCAAACCTGATTATAGCCTTGGCGCAGATAAGCATAGCCTTTAATTCTTCTTGTTTTGGATAGGATTCAACATCATTTAAATAATCAAGGTTCTGCAGACTCTTTTTAATATCTTTCTGGAAATCTAAAAATCCTTTATGATAGATCTTATCATCGGCTACCGTATGCCCAGGGGCTCTCTGTTCCATAAATTCGGTAAAAATACCTGCTTCATAACAGTCCTTCCATTGCCGGGTCATCTCTTTAAATATCTGACTGCGCATCGACCTGTTTTCCCAATAAGGGATAATCTTCTCTTCTTGAATTTTTTTATCTTCTTCACTCACCTTAAAGGCAATCTTTTCACGGTCATTTATTAAATTAAAATCTTCCATACTATGACAGCATAATTCTGGAAAAGTAGGAGTAGCTTTGGGAGCCTCCCCCCGCTCTCCCATAATAAGCTCCCCTTCAGCGATAGAGATAACTTTATTTTCCAGCACCTGTTTAAAGGTTAAAGCCCGAAGTACCGGAGAAGAAACTGTTCCGGCATATTTCTGATAGGCTTCAGTTACTAAACTTGCTCGCTCAATAGAAATATAAGGTTGAGTATCTAAACTTTCCTGTCTTAATTTTTCCACTCTCTTATTCATATAAATTAACCTCTTAATTTTACATTCAGATTAAACTTCTTTAAAATCATTGCAGACCCCATTCTCTTTAAAACTAAAATAGCCATTTCCACCGATTATAATATGGTCCAATAAAACAATGTCCACAGTTCTGAGGGCAGCTTTTATAGCCTTTGTTATACTATAATCATCCTCTGATGGCTTTAAGGATTCTCCCGGATGATTGTGTGAAATAATAACGCCTGTGGCATGATGGTATAATGCCCGTTCAACAATTTTTCTGGGATATACTACCGATTTATTAACCGTTCCTTTCTGTATAGTTTCAATTGCCAGCAAACGGTTCCTGCTGTTTAAGAACATAACTTTAAACTCTTCGTCAGCTAATCCTTTCAAAGAAGCTTTTAGATAATCATAGACAACATCTGGTGAAGAAACTAAATCTTTTTTATAGAGCCCTTTCTCAAGGTAAATTATTGCAATATCCTTTAAAAAATTGAGAAACAAGGCACTATGTTCGGAAATGCCACCAACTTTTTCCAGCTCTTTCCTATCAGCATCCAATACACTATTGAGTGTTTTGAATTCAGACAACAACTGCTTTGCAATAGGCTTGGTGTCTTTTCTGAGAATGGTAAATGATAAAGCAAATTCCAACACCTCGTAATCAAGCCACCCTTTTATCCCACTGCTCTTGTACTTTGCCTTTATTCTCTTGCGATGCCCAAGATAATCTGCTTTTAAAGCTTTACTCACCTATCTACCTTTAGCCTTTCACTGTATTTCTCCCAATCTGGCAAGAAAGAAAACATCAGACTTTTAAATAATTTACCATGATTAGGGACTTTCATGTGCAGCAGTTCATGAACAATTACGTAATCACAAAGTTCTCTCTCCATTTCAAGAAGTTCCGTATTAAATGTTAATCTCCCATTTTGCGATAATGACGCCCATTTGTTTTTCATAGAACGCAAATGTATCTCTTTCGGCTCAACATCCAGTTTCTCTGCCCATTTAAAAACATTAGATTTAAACTTTCCTGCCTCAGTCGACTGGTCCAGACATTTTCTATTTTTACTTAAAAGCATTGGCATCTTATCTTCTTTCCAGTTTCAAAATCTTTTCAACAAGTTCAACAGCCTTTGTTTTATTTACTTCTCTTAGCAATATCTTATACAACTGTGTGGTTAGCTCTCTCTTCTCCTTGCTGTTTAATTTCCAGTTGGGATAAGTCTCAAATATACCATTAATCGTTACTGCTAGTGTATCTGGTTTTGAAATTCCATTTCTCTTAAACAACCAGAAAATCGTGAAAGTATTAACATCAAAATTCTTTTCAATCTGCTCCCTGCGTGCCTGAATAATCTCTCTGATAATTTCTTCCAATCTTTTCAAAGCCTCAAGAGTCGTAACGCGTCTGTCGTCATATAGTTCAATAATGGCCTGTGCCTTTTCACCTATGGAAATCAAATATGGCTGGATATCCTGATTATCATCAATGAACTTAAGAATGCTCTTCCTTAGATTGATTATCTTAACATTATCTGACTTATCGCTTTTCTTTAATGCCTCAAGGGTGTCTTCTTTTATCTCATAAATCGGAAGTGTGGAGGAAATGTCTGTTGTATAAACATGCTTTTTAACCAGGTCAGAGGTCTTCCGCATCAACTCCTTATCCAGAAGAATCCTTCTGGCAAAGGCATTTCTGATAATGCTGTAAAGATAGGAAATTCTCCAGTAATCATTTATATAATCCCTTAAAAATTTATCCGGTGAAATAATCTCATAAAGCATCTCAAGCTGCTTAAAGAACCTGTAGAACTCTTCTCTCTTGTCTTTATCACTGAAATATTCAATCGTTCTTTCAACTGTTTTATCATCAAATCTACGTCCTATCAATTCAAGATATGGCCTGGCTTTATCTTTCATCAGGTTTTCAAAGGTTGATTTCAATATGTCTATGT
Organism: Candidatus Infernicultor aquiphilus; assembly: GCA_002782675.1. Lineage (GTDB taxonomy): Bacteria > Atribacterota > Phoenicimicrobiia > Phoenicimicrobiales > Phoenicimicrobiaceae > Infernicultor > Infernicultor aquiphilus. Next base: position 8,262 of record PFIP01000060.1, on the reverse strand, counting down.
TCCTGATAACACTTGCCACAACATCTGAATCAAAAGCCAATGCTTTTTCAAGTCGTTCGAATATGCCGACAAAGTCAAGCACAAATCCAGCAGACTTCTTTAAACCATCTTCATCCTCATAAGGTCTGTTTACCCTGGCAATTGCCTGTAAAAGAGTATGGTCTTTCATGGGTTTATCCAGATATATGCAATAAAGAATAGGAACATCATAACCGGTCAGCAATTTATCAGTAACTATCAGTATTTTTGGCATCTTTGTCTTGTTTGGGAAAATCTTGCCCTTTAATTCCCGCTCTTTATATTCGCTTAAATAATGCTCTTTTAGGAATGGTCCGTCATTCTGAGCCTGACTATAAACAACTATGGAATATTCAGAAGGAAGATGTTTATCCAGTTCTTTTTTATACAAAGCACACGCTTCCCTGTCTACCGCAACCAGAAATGCCTTATAGCCCATAGGTTCAACATTTTCCTGGTAATGTCTGGCCACAAATTCAGCAACCTTTTTAACACGGTCTTTTGATTTCAGAAAATTCTTCAGGTTTACTGCCTTATCCAGTAGTTTATTTAATTCTTCAACGTCGCTCACCCCTTCCTTTTCCATCAATTCAAAGAACTCCTTTTCAAGCATTTCTTTAGGCACTCTTATCTCGCTTGGGGCAAGTGTATAGTGTAAAGGAACTGTTGTCCCGTCTTCGATTGATTCAGCAATGGAATACTTATCCAGGTAGCCTTTATCATCCTCTTTGCCGAATATCTTGAAAGTTCCCTTGCCATAAAGTATTTTGTCAATTGGTGTTCCGGTAAAACCAAAATAAGTAGCATTCGGGAGAGCTGCCATAAGATAATTCCCCAAATCCCCGCCTGTGGTTCTGTGTGCTTCATCAACAAGCACAAAAATATTGTCTCTTTTATTGATGTCTTTTGGCATGCCTTCAAATTTGTGAATCATTGAAACTATAAGCCCCCGGTAATCTGAGGAAAGAAGGTCTCTTAATCCTTTTTTGGAATTTGCAATCCTCATGCTTTTACCTTCTTTAAAACCATAGGCATCAAGATTTCCGAAGAGCTGACTTTCTAATTCATTCCTGTCAACAAGCATAATAATTGTCGGCTTTTCAAATTTCGGCTGCTGTAAAATCTTCTCTGCTGCCACAATCATCGTAAATGTCTTTCCAGCTCCCTGTGCATGCCATATAAGCCCTGTCTTCTTTTCCTCCTCCAGAGCTCTATCAACTATTTTCTGAACTGCTCTGATCTGGTGCTGACGCATAATTATCTTGGATAATACGTCATTTTTCCGGAAGAAGATAATATAATCCTTTATAATCTGCAATATACGATCCTTATCAAAGAAAGTCTTGACCTTCTTCTCAAAATTTCTTTTTTCAACATCCTTCCAGTTAAAGAGCCCTTTCCTGTCCAGATTCCAGGTTACCCCGTAATAAAAATCAAGTAAATGGGTAACATTAAATATCTGATTTGTAGTCAGCATTTCGGGTGTTTCTCTATGATATCTTCTTATCTGAGCAATTCCTTCCTCAATTCCTTCCCGCTTGTTGGCATTTTTTGTCTCTGCAATTATGATGGGAATGCCATTTATCAGGAATATAACATCTCCTCTACTAGTAAATTTGCCATTGGTGTATTGCCATTCATCTGTTACGTGAAACTGGTTGTTGTTGTTGATATTTCCAAAATCAATAAATCTTATATTTAACTCACGTTTATCCTTCTCATAGTAAATAGATTTCTCACCTTTAAGATATTGCAGAATTTCCTGATTACCTTCTATTGAGTTCTTTACATTTTCCAGCCGTTTTATGATTTCATTCGCTTTTTCGTTGTTAATAATCCCCTCACTACCGTCATTGCGAGGCGAAGCCGAAGCAATCTCTTTATTTAATTTCATCAACTGTTCTTTAAGGATATTGTAAAAAAATAATCCTGCCTCGCCTTGTCTTAGGACTACAGCTTCATCTCTGGTTAGATAAGTCCATCCGATTTGCCTGGCATATTTAATCAACGGTTCCTGGACTATTTTTCGTTCAAACATTTTAATTAACCTCAAAATCAAAATCTTTTACTCTAACTTTACCGGTCATCAACTGGTTAAGCATGGTTCTGAATAAAGCTTGAAGGGATTGTTTTTTGGATTCGGCTTGGGAAATTTTTGCATCCAAACTGATAAAAATTCCAGAAATTTCCACCTGTTCCGCATATCTTGGAAAAGGAATTTTTAAATTCTCTAAAACGTTTTTTGGAACTCTTTGCCTTCCAGTACTACCCTCCATCTTTCCAGCTATTTCATTTCTTATATCAGGCTTCTTTAGATAATAATGTAGGAAATTTATATTACTTTCTCCCTCTCTATTATGAATCGGCCAAACTTCTGTTGTTGCATAGACAAACTCGAACGGTATGTTATCTACAATTCCTTGTTTGCCGTTTTCGAAAGAAGGAGTAATTTTCGCAACAATTAAATCACCTTTTAAAACAAATGTTCCGCTACTAATCTTTTCCTTTAAATCATATTTATCTACAATTCTTTGTTGTTCTGAAATGTATTCCATTGGAATAAAAGGTATTTTCTTGTGCTGTTTTATATCAAATTTATTATGCTTCTTCTTAAAATTATAAACTTCAGCCACTCTTTCCACATCCCAGCTCTTTGGCATCAAACCAATTTCAGTTTCTTTTTGTTCTTCGCCATGTAAGCCTTCAGTGAAAAGTTTATTCATGAGCGATTTTTTTAGCTCTCTTGTTGTTTCAATTATTCTATCCTGTTGTTCAATTGCCTGCTGGATTTTTAAGAGGACAAAGGCGATTTTCTGTTGTTCTTGTATTGAGAAAAAAGGAATTTTTATGTGCAGTATTGCCTTGCTTGAATGCTTAATTGTTACTCCTGTTGTATATTTTTCAATAGTTTTTTGTACATAGATTGTTTGCAATACATAATAAACGTAGTCTGAAAATAAATCCTTGTTTATAATTACTACTTTACGTATTCCTGATGAATATGCACCTTCTAAGCCTTGCTTAACTATCCCCGGGCTACCATCAAAAGTAATTAAAATATCTTTCTTTTTGCATAGTTTTAATTTTTTTGAAGTTGTATAAGTCTTATCATCTCGGCTACCTGAGATATCAACTACTCTTAAAAATCTTACCCCCTTCTTATCTTTATTATAATTTTCACTTCCTGGCTCAGTGCCTCTTTCAAATTGAATATATTTATCAACATTAACAACTTCCCAATCTTCAGGGATCAGTCCGATTCCAGTTTTTTTAAATCCGTTTTCTATTACTGCTTTGGTTTTCATTCTTCCTTTAAGAATCCTCTTTGTGTGATTTTTTTCATTACCTCGTTAAGTTCTCTGTCTGTCTTCTGTCTCTCCTCTTCAAGTTCTGCCAGCTCAACAAGTATCTCATCAATATCCCGATATTCCTCTTCCTTACCATTACCAACATATCTTGAGGGGCTTAAATTATAATCGTTCTTCTCAGCTTCTTCGTTAGTGATTATTTTTGTAAATTTATCTATGCTCTTCCAATCATGAAATACCTTGGCTATTTTTTCAATCTTATCATCTGGTATGAAATTCTTAGGCCTGCCTTTTTCAAACTCTAAAGAGGCATTTATCAACATAATCCTGTTTTTTCTTTCCTTGGGCTTATTTTTGTTCAGTATTAAGATAATTCCTGGTGCAGTTGTGTTGTAAAAGAGATTTTCGGGCAAAAGCAAAACTGCCTCTATCCAGTCATTATCGACAAATTTCTGCCTGATATTTTTCTCACGATTGCTTCCCTGGTTTCCTGAACCTCTTGCCACAGAACCGGTATCCAGAACAATTGCTGCCTTGCCATTATCATTTAAAGAGGCAAACATGTGTTGAACCCAGCCCCAGTCAGCAGAACTTGCAGGCGGATAACCTCCTTCAAAGCGGCTGAAGGTATCGCTTTCGTAAAAACTGGTATCATAGCCATCCTGATTCCACATAGGATTGGCTACAACCAAATCAAATGTTTTTAATATACTTCCTTCAAGAAATTTCGGGTTGCGTAGGGTATCACCTATTGCAATGTCTCCCTCCATATCGTGAATAATCATATTCATCTTTGCCATTGCATAAGTAACAGGATTCTGTTCTTGTCCGTAAAGTCTCAAAGGCTTTGAAATCTTCTTCTCTTTTTCCTTAAGGGCAAGCTGGGATTTAACAAGTAATCCTCCCGAACCACAGGCCGGGTCATAAACCTCCTGCCCCTGTTCAGGATCTAATATGTAGGCCATAATCCACCCAACTTCTTTGGGAGTGTAAAACTCTCCTGCACTCTGTCCCTGCCCTTCTGCAAACTTGCGAAGCAAATATTCGTATGCCCTTCCAAGAATATCAGGCTCAGCATCTTTTAAACCAAGCCTATGCCTGCTGATAATCTCTATCATATTACTTAACTTACCATCATCTATTATTCTCTGCCCGCTTACAGTGGCATTAAAATCAACTATGTCAATTACCCCCTGTAATTTTGGGTTTTCTTTTGCTATCGCACGAATTGCATCCGTCAATTTCTCTCCGATTTTGGTTGTCTGCTTTCTTATTTCCGACCAGACTGCCTGTTTTGGAATAAATAATCTCACCAGACTATGGTCTTTTGAGACAATCTCCAATGCGGTTTTCCCATCACCAAATTCCTCAGAAAGCCTTTTAATCTCATCCTCAAAAACATCAGAGAGTCTTTTCATAAAAACCAAAGGTAAAATATAATCCTTAAATTTCGGAGCATCCACGGCCCCCCGAATACTACAAGCAGCATTCCATAACCATGTTTCAAGAGTTTTTATGTCTAACATATATCAACCAATCTCCTTAAAATTTAATAACTTTTCTATGATCTCTTCTCTGAACAATTCTTGTCCCATCTGATACAAAGTTACTTTTCTTCTCATCTAACTCCAATGAGCCATTATATTCCTCAACTTTTGGATAAACCTTAAAGATTTTTTAATTCTGGGGTAACCTTTTAATTTTTAGAATATGGTATTGACTCATAAAGACCGATTTTTTTATAGCAGCGCTTCCCAAATCCTCGGGCTTGTTGCGCTACATACTATTTCCAAACCTTCAACTGTTCAAATTTCACTTTAAATTTCTTAAAGAATTTCTCAATCTTTTCCTTTTGCTCATAAGGGATCATTACACAACCTGCAGAAAGTTTCTGGCCGCCTATCTCTTGCAATAAACCTTTATACTTGTATCCTTTTCTGGTCTGTTCGTAAAGTTGTCTGTTAAATCGCACCTTATCTTTCTGAGGTAAGCTGCTTATCTGAAAAGAGTAAATCAGATAAGGTTTTTGTTGCAGTAATATAGCAGACGGTATGTCGGATGGTTCTCTCAGGTAGAGAATCTTCCCCTCCTGAAAGATGTTCTGCAGTAAACCCGTATCTGTTTTCTGCAATTCAACTATGGTTCTTATGGTTGGCTGGATATTTCTGCCTATTTCAGATTCAAGCTCTATTACTTTATCGTGTATCTCTTTCTGGGTCTTATCTTCGGTGGTAAGTATAAACAAATCAAGGTCTGATCTTGAAGTAAATTCTCCTCTGGCAAGACCGCCATAAAGGATAATAGATTTTACATCCTCAATTTTGGAAAGTTCTTTGGCTATCTTTTTAAGTATTCTCTTCATAAATCTTCACTTCAAATCTTTTTTCATCCTTTCGCCTTTCGTTACTGTAACGAATTATAGCTGTTTTGTCAAGTTTTTCGTTATTGTAACGAAGCGGATAGATTATTTTAAAAAATATCTCTCGATCACTAATCAGTTCGAGGTCTTCCAGGGTGTACAGCATAATTCGGGAAAAGCATGAGTTACCTGGAATATTAACCTCTTAATTTTACATTCAGATTAAACTTCTTTAAAATCCCGGATATCTCGGATAATTTTTCTTCCGAAGGAGGTGGTGTGGTTGCTAACTTATAAGTCCTTCCCAATCTTCTGTATTTATCTATGCCTATATAGTGATAAGGGAAAAGATTCACCTGAGCTATCTTTAAGGAAGATAAAAATTCTCCCGTTTCCTTGATATTTTGATCATCATCATTTAGGCCAGGAATAACCGGAAAACGAACCAAGATATTATGGTGTACCGAGGAGAGGTTCTTTAAATTTTCTAAAATGATCTCATTAGATACCCCGGTATATTTGTGGTGTTTTTTGCTATCCATTATTTTAAGGTCGTACAAAAATAAATCTACTTTGGGGCTTATTTTATTTAAAATTTCCCAGGAAATATATCCGGAGGTATCGACTGCAGTGTGAATCTTCTTTTCTCTGCAACCATTAAGGAGCCCCCCTAAAAATTCAGATTGTCCCAAGGGTTCCCCACCGGAGAAGGTCACTCCCCCGCCAGATTCTTCATAAAATACCAGATCTTTTTCTATTTCTTTTATTACCTCTTCGATGGTTAGTTTTTCCCCTATCATTTCTCGGGCTAGAGCCGGGCATTTTTCTATACACTTTCCGCAAAGAATACATTTCTCTTTTTCAGTAACCGGAATACCATTTTTTATCTGAATAGCATCGGAAAGACAAATCGTAGAACATGCTCCGCAACCTATACATCTATCTCCCCAAAATATCATTTCCTGCTCGCTTAACTGGCTTTCCGGATTTTGACACCACCAGCAACTAAGCGGACATCCTTTTAAAAAAACGGTAGTCCGAATTCCTGGTCCATCATGAATCGAATATCTTTGAATATTAAAAATTATTCCGGTAGTCATGGGTATTTATCCTTACTCATCATAAATGGGTTATCTATAAATAAATAATAATCAGGTAGACCATTTTACTTTATCACAATTATTTCTTTTGTAAAATGATTTATTACTTCAGGCCCATCTGCTCCAATTACGACGATATCTTCAATTCTCATACCAAATTTATTTTGCATATAGATACCTGGTTCTATACTAAATGCCATTCCTCTTTCTAGTACTTGTTTGTTTCCAGTCTTTATATAGGGTGCTTCATGAACACTAATACCAATACCGTGACCGGTTCTATTAAGAAAATATTGGCCATAACCTTCGCTTTTAATTATATCTCTTGATGCTTTATCCACATCTTCTGCTTTCACTCCTTGTTTTGCTGTCTCTTCTCCTGCTTTATTTGCCCTTAGAATAATATCATAGACCTTTTTTTCTTCATCAGTTATTCCACCTACAAATACGGTTCTGGAAATATCAGAGCAATAACTTTTATATTTACAACCTAAATCTAAAATAATTATATCTTTTTCTTGAATTACTCTTGAATCCTCACAATAATGTGGCATCGAACTATTAGGGCCTGAAGCAATAATAGGTTCAAAGGATAATCCATCAGCTCCTTTTTGCATAAATAGCTCTTCTATCTTTTTCTTAATATCTCCCTCTGTTATACCAGGGGATATATAATCAATGATTTCACCCATAACTTCATCAGCTAATTTTGCGGCTTTTCTTAATTTTTCTATTTCACTCTCATCTTTTATAACTCTAAGCATTTCTAAAATATTGTGTCCATTAATAAATTTAGCATTTATTTTTTCTTGAATATCTATCAAATTTATCGCTGCAATACCATTGTTGACACCGATATTCTTACCCGCCAATTTATAGCGGTTAATCGCAATCACAACTGTATTAACAAATCCTTCATGATCTCCCCATTTATAAATATCGGTATCATTATCAAGCCTATCCCTAATTTCCTCATAGGTAATTTCTGGTGAAATATAGAAATATCTTTTATCTGATAATAGAAATAGTGCTTGAAATCTTTCATCAGGCTGTGGTGAATAGTTCATTAAAAATTCTAAATCAGCTGAAGGACCAATCATCATAGCATCAACATTATTTTTAACCATTATCTCACCAAGCTTATTACCATATTTTTTATTTAGCATTTTAATTCTCCTTCAATTTATTTTTTATATTTTTTTTGATCATCGAAGAGACCGAAGCACATGCCCAACAATTTCCTAAATTACGCAAGATACTCAGAATAGAGGGTAAGGACACCATAATGATACCATCTACCGCTTAAAAGATAAAGATTTAAATCTTAAGAGCTTTTTGCTTTGTAAGATATTTTTTGGTTTTTAGTCACTGATCAAGCCTGCTCAAGAGGAAATTACAACAGGTCTATATGAAGTAATGACCTATTTTTTATTGATTTAATTATTTTCCTTAATTTACCCTAATAATGGGCGCACTT
>PFIP01000055.1:333-11448 GCA_002782675.1 Candidatus Infernicultor aquiphilus | reverse complement strand
GAGAGGGTAAGAAAAAAAATTGATAATCTCAATTAAATAACTTATAATAAATTTAAGAAAATATAGCTCAGAACCGGAAATTGTAAAATGAGTATCAATATAGGAGTAAATTTTGAAATTTAGTGAGTTGGTAAGAATTTTAGAAAAAAACGGATATTCCATTATTTTAAAGAGTGTTGGTCTAAAACAAGGGAGGAATTTATAATATGATCAATTTAAAATATTCTCTGGTAATAGAAGCCACTAAAGACCCCACTTTTTTTACTTTTTATTCTCCTAATATCGAAGGATTTACAGGGGTCGGCCATTCAATAGAAGATTGCCTTTATCAAGCAAAGTGGGGGATAGAAGAGCATTTAAAATTATTAAAAGAAAGAAAATTACCAATTCCCAAAGAAAATAAAAACCCAGAAATAGTTATTAGAAATGAAAGAAAATTAAAAGTCGCGGTTTAAACTTTAATTCGGGAATATATTATTCAACATCAGAATATGAAAGATCCTATTCAACAATCCTATCGTATTATCGCTCTTGGTAGTGAGGTATTTATCTAATCAAGCATTTCACTTCATTTTCTTTGCATCCTATTTTTCAAATCACTTGTATTATAAGGTTTTCGCAAATGTATTTTTAGATAAGTCTTACTCTTTAGAGAAGACAGATTTATTTACCCTATCTTCAGACGGGGCGGATAAATCCGCCCCTACTGAAAAAAGAGGGGTTTTGCTCGTTTTGTAAAATAATAGGACTTGCGGAAAAGTGCTGAAGTAGGTAATAAATTACATCTTAATTACACATTTTTGCAAGTACACTATTTGATATTACGGATAAATTGCGGTATTACACTAATAAATAGTAGTAATTTGCAAAAAAGATGTAAATATAGAATTTACGCTTTAATTTAAAATATTTTCTTAAAAAAGAAGGATTTTTAAAATTTATGTAGAACTATAGATATAATCATAATTTAAATAACCTGAAAGATTTATAGGATACGGGTAAATATAATATTAGACCTGCCTAAAACAATTTAACATTCTCTTTAAATGGAGAGCAAGAAGGATTTTATTTTTCTAAATTTAAAAATTTATTAATAATGGAGGTGCCAAAATGGCAGCGAAAAAGAGAGAAGAAGTGAGAAGTTATCAGAAGAGTTTTTCTGAAGTTTTTTCAGCTATTACTAAGGCCTTAGAAGATCTTAAAATTGGAATAGTCAGCAAAAATGAAAAAGAAGGAATAATCAATATATCTACGGGGTTTACTATATTTTCTACCGGAGGAGAAGGAATTATTGAAGTAAAATCTGTTCCCGATACTAATGAAACTACTGTGGCTATTGGTATTAAGCCCAAAGTGAAAACACTTCTTATTGATTGGGGGCAAGCTTCAAGAGAAACAAAGCGAATATTCAGTAAGATAGAGGAATATTTAGGAGTGGTAGTTGCTGCGCCTGCACTAGAAAAGACTGAACCTTCAACTTCGAATACTTGTCCTTCCTGTAGTAAGCCTGTGGGAGCAGCTGATAAGTTCTGCCAGAATTGTGGAGCAAAATTAAAATAATCAAGAGGAAAAGAGGGGTAAAAAATGTCTTTTTGTCCAAATTGTGGTAAAAAAATTGAAGGTGAGGTAACTTTTTGTCCGTCATGTGGTTTTAATCTGAAAGGGGAACAAAAAAGTTCTTCTTCAACTTCTTCTCCCGGGAAAGGCAGAATAACAAGTGGAAGTGGATTAAATACCAGGACTTACATGATTATTTCAGTATCTGGCTTGGGGGCATTAGCGATATTATCTCTTATGTTGGGAGATAGTATGGGCTTTATAATTGCAGCTGCTTTATGTGCTGTACTATATTTTTTAGGGATGAAAAAGTTTGAAGAAGGAGACAAAGATACAGCTAAAAAGATTTTTTTAATTGTTGCTGTTTTGACTGGAGTATTAGGATTCGCAATTGTAGTAATGGGAAGATTTTTTGGGGCTGTTGATATTTTAGTTGCCATCCCTATCTATATGGCCTGGAATGAAATGGAGAAGAGTTAGTTTAAGAGATTAAAACTTGAAAAGACGGGTCGGATAAATCCGACCCCTACATTTGAATGAGACAGGCGAGACGCCTGTTCTGCTCCCCCTCACCCTAACCCTCTTCCTCCAAGGGGAGAGGGGGTTTGGTTTCTAAGGTTAAACCTTCGTGGGATTTGGTTAGGGTGGTAAGTTCCTGGTTATAACTCTTTAAATCAATCATCAAGATCTGTACTTTTTTAGAATCCTTCAATGTCACCGGGTCGCATAATTGAGCTTCTGCGGTAGTTTTATTTTCTTTTAAGACTTTTATTTTTTCTTCTATTGATTTTAATTTTTCCAGAATATCTTTATTCTGCCGGTACAGGTGGTTTCGCTGTTCCGCTTCTTCCCGTTTTTTTAGTTTATCTAAAGTTTTTGCTTTTGGTTTTGATGATGGTGTATTTTTAATAGTTAAAGCACGGTTATCAATTTCTGCTGACAATTGAGCTCGTTTTTCTATAAAGTAGGAATAGTTCCCGGGATAATCATAAATCCGACCATCCCTTATTTCAATTACCCGGTTGATCAGATGGTCTAAAAAATAGCGGTCATGGGAAACAATTAAGATTGTTCCTGAATATTTCAGCAGGGCTTGTTGAAATAATTCCTTAGTAGCTATATCCAGATGATTGGTAGGTTCATCGAGGATCAGGAAATTAGATTCCTGCATCAATATTTTTACTAAAGTCAGACGGGATTTTTCTCCTCCGGAAAGTATATTAATTGACTTATAAACATTATCTCCGGAAAAAAGGAAGGCTCCCAGTAAACTTCTTCTTTCTCCTGTAGCCATAAGGCTTGAGGTGTTAGATATTTCCTCCCAGATGGAATGGAGATAATTAAGATTTTGTGAGCTTTCCTGAGAAAAGAAAGCCAGATTAACTTTGTGCCCAAGATGCACTACGCCAGAGGAAGGCATTTCTCGGTTACTAATTAATCGAGAGAGGGTTGATTTTCCTGCCCCGTTTACCCCTACCAAAGCAACTTTTTCTCCACGATGCAGGGTAAAATCCAAATTACTAAAAACTTTATTACCATCATAAATCTTAGATAAATTTTCCACTTCCACTACTTTATTCCCGCTTCGTGGACATTCTGGAAAGCGTATGGTGACTTTTTTTACGGCTTTTTGAATTTGGATAGTTTTAATTTTTTGGAGCATCTTTATCCTGCTTTGAACCTGTGCTGCTTTGGTGTTCTTATAGCGGAATCTTTCAATGAAAGATTCAGTTTTAGCAATTTTATCTTGCTGATTTTTAGCTTCGTTTATTAATAATTCCTGGCGTTTTATCTTTTCTTTTAGATAATAGGAAAAATTACCATGGTAAAGGGTTAATTTTTGATGCTCTAGTTCTGCAATCTGAGTCATAAGTTTATCCAGGAAGTATCGATCATGAGATACTGATATTATGCTGCCAGAAAAATTTTGCAGCCAATTTTCTAACCATTCCAAACTTTCTGAATCCAGATGGTTAGTAGGTTCATCAAGCAGAAGAGAGTTAGGAGAGGAAAGTAGTATGGAAGCTAAAAGTATTCGCATCTTCCATCCACCAGAGAATTCGGTACATCGGCGGGTGAAATCTTTTTCTCGGAAGCCTAAACCTTTAAGAATTTTATGAGCTTGGGTAGAAAAAGAATAACCTCCTTGGTGTTCAAAGAGGTTGGTTATTTTTTCATATTTTTCAAGAGCTGCTTGATATTTACTCGATTCGGGAGAAAAGGAGGTCAAATGTTCTTCACAAATTCTAAGAGAATGTTCCAATTTGGCAATGCCTGATTTTTCCTTCAGATAGGGGATAAGCTCGGTGTCGCTATTAAGTTCAACTATATCCTGAGGCAGATAGCCAATTTGATGATTTTTTGGTAAAGTAATATTTCCCTTATCAGGAAGCACCAAGCCCATAATAACCCGGAATAAAGTAGTCTTCCCGGTGCCATTATTACCCACTAAGCCAATACGACTACCTTTAGGGATTCTCCAGCTTAAATTTTCAAAGAGAACTTTTTCCGGGAAAGTAATTCTGATATTTTCCAGGGAAATCATAGAATTTATCTCCTGCTTAGTTTAATTTGTTAATTGGTTAATCAATATTTCTTATATCCTATTTTTTAATTGGCAAATCGGTCAATCGGTTAATTGGTGAATCAATATACCTTGTATCCTATTTTTTTAATTGGTAAATTGGTAAATCGGTCAATTGGTAAATTAATTAATCTATTATACACGAAATTTTTAAGATTTGTGGTGGATTGATATATAATAAGAATAAATATTTATTTTTATTCAAAATCGTGTCAAAGGACCGTCCCCTGACAAAGAACCGTCCCCTGACACGCTGACACGGAAGGAAGAGATGTATTTAGTATGAAAGATGATCAGGTATTTGATATTGCGGTAATAGGTGGAGGGCCAGCTGGGATGATAGCCGCTGGTCGGGCAGCAGAATTGGGAGCAAAGGTGGTTTTAATGGAAAAGAATGAGGTTTTGGGTAAAAAATTGTTACTTACTGGAAAAGGACGCTGTAATTTTACCCATAATGAATTGGATATAAGGAAATTTACCGAAAAATATGGCCGGAATGGGCGTTTTCTTTATAGAGCCTTAGCGGTATTTGGAGTAAAAGAGGTGATTGATTTTTTCGAATCCCGAGGAGTGAAGGGAAAAGTAGAACAGGGAGATAGAATCTTCCCCGAGAATGGAAATGTCCAGGATATATTAAAGGTACTTTTAAAATATTTATCGGAAGGTAAAGTGACTATTTTATATAATGTGGAGGTAATTAATTTTAAGCAGGAAGATAGAAAAATATCTCAAGTCATACTTCGGGACCGACAGATAATTGCAGCTAAATTTATTATCTGTACTGGAGGTAAATCTTATCCTCAGACTGGTTCCACTGGTGATGGCTACCACTGGGCTCGGCAATGGGGGCATACTATAATTGAACCAGTCCCAGCCCTTAATCCAATTAAAATTGCTGAAAAATGGGTAAAAGAATTGCAGGGTCTATCTCTTAAAAATATTTCTCTTCAGTTATTTCAAAACGGTAAAAAACAGGATGAGCGTTTTGGAGAGATGCTTTTTACCCATTTTGGAGTTAGTGGTCCTATCGTTATGGATCTGAGCAAAAATATCGGGACTTTACTGAAACGGGGTGCGGTTAAATTGATCTTAGATTTAAAGCCAGCCCTGGATTTTAAAAAATTAGATCAGCGTATTCAGAGAGATTTGGACAAATTTAAGGGGAGGAGGTTTAAGAATTCACTGAAAGGATTATTGCCTTTATCGATGATTCCAGTAATGATTAGACTTTCTGGCATAGAACCGGAAAAACAGGTGGATTATATTTCCCGGGAGGAACGGAATAAATTAGTCCACCTCTTCAAAGAATTGGAATTATCGCCTACGGAATTGCTGGGATTTAAATGGTCAGTAGTGACCAGCGGAGGAATTGCCCTTAAAGAAGTAGATCCGGATACGATGTGCTCTAAAAAGATTGAAAATCTTTATTTTGCCGGGGAGATTTTAGACCTTGACGGCCCATCGGGAGGATATAATCTGCAGGAATGTTGGAGTACTGGATATCTGGCCGGAGAAAGTGCGGCAAAAAAGTCCTCATAATTTTATGCTATAATTAAATAAATTATTCTCAAAAATCAAAAAGGATAAGATAGAATTACAAAATTAATTTGATTGTATAGGAATTTCCTTTTTTTGTAAGCCCTGTTTAGCAGATACTCACTTATCAGGATCAAACAAAAGACAATAAAATGAGAAGGGCACAATTCATTGTGCCCCTACAATATGAATAAAGACGATAAATTTATATTTCCGTACTGATTAACGGTTAACTGGTCTACTAATTTAAAGAAGAAGTGGAAAGGTAAAAATAGATGAAATTTCTTCATTTTGCCGATGTTCATTTAGGGATAGAAAATTATGGACGGATAGATCCTTCTACTGGTTTACACACCCGATTACAGGATTTTATAAAGTGTTTTAGTTTTGCTATGGATATTGCCTTAGAAGAAAAAGTGGATTTAGTATTATTTGCCGGTGATGCCTATAAAACCAGTAATCCTAATCCTACCCACCAACGTGAATTTGCCCGGCAAATTTACCGGCTTAGCGAAGCTAAAATTCCGGTAATCATGATCAATGGGAATCACGATATTCCGGTTTCTTTTGGTAGAGCTACTTCTTTAGATATCTTCGCTACTTTAAATGTTTCTGGTATGAGAGTGGTGACCGAGCCAGAGTTGTTAAATATAGAGACTAAGGCAGGACCGGTTCAAGTCTTTGGTATGCCCTGGCCTACTAAAAACTTATTTCTGGATAAAGAAGAATATAAAAATTTTACTGATGAAGAAATTACTTTAGAAATTCAAAAAAGAGTAAGTGACCAAATTATTGCATCTGCCCGAGTGATAAATCCGAATATTCCAGCTATCTTTGCTGCTCACCTGGCTGCTGCGGAAGCCACTTATTCTGGTTCAGAAAGATCCGCTATCATTGGAAGAGACCCGGTATTCCTCACTTCAATATTAGCCCAGAAAGAGTTTGATTATGTAGCTCTGGGGCATATCCATAAATTTCAGGATTTAAATCTTGCTAGTCATCCCCCGGTAGTCTATTCCGGAAGCATCGAAAGAATAAATTTTGGTGAGGAGAAGGATGATAAAGGAGTTTGTTTGGTAAATATTGAAAAAGGCCAGACTTCTTATGAATTTATCCCTCTTCCGGCTAGAAAGTTTGTTACTATAGAGGTTAACATTTCTGAGGAGCAAGAACCTACCAATGCTTTAATACGAGAAATTGAAAAATATGATTTATCTGAGGCGGTAGTGAGGGTATTTTATACTATGTCAGCAGAGAAAGAGGATTTGATGGATTTTAAAAGAATAAACTCTGCTTTAGAAGGGGCATTTTTAGTGACTACTATTGCTAAAAAGTCTAAACCGGAAGAACGAAGAAAAAGGGTGGAAGAAATTACCGAAGATTTAGGGATGTTGGAGGCTATGGATAAGTATATCCAGAATAATCCTGATTTAGTTCCTTTAGCTGAGGAATTAAAAACTCATGCCCAGGAGTTAGAAAAAGAATTTGAAGGGGCAGAAAGGGACGGAAATTGATACCGGTAAAGTTAGCCTTGAAAAATTTTTTAAGTTATGGTGAGAATGTTCCCCCTCTTGATTTTACTCAATTTCACCTAGCTTGTCTTTCGGGAAACAATGGACAGGGTAAGTCCGCTCTTCTGGATGCTCTAACCTGGGCAGTATGGGGAGAAGGAAGAAAATCCAGTCAGGAGAAGAAGGCTGATCATAGTCTACTTCGGATTGGCCAGAAGGATATGCAGGTAGAATTTATATTTGATCTGGAAGGGGACCGATATCGCATTATTAGAAATTATTCTATGCTGCAGAAAAGTTCCCGTTCCAGCCTGGAATTTCAGATATATAACCCGAAAGATGATAAGTATATATCTCTCACCGCTTCCTCTATTCGAAAAACTCAAGAAAGAATTACTAAAACCCTAAGGATAGATTATCGAACCTTCATAAATTCTGCTTTTATCCTCCAGGGTCGGATAGATGAATTTAGCCGAAAGAACGCTCGAGAAAGGAAAGAAATATTATCTGAGATTTTAAGTCTTTCTCATTATGATGAACTGGCTAATTTGGCCAAGTCCCATCTTAAGGAAATTAATAATATTATGATGACCAAAGAAAGCCGGTTGGAATATATCTATCAGGAGATGACCAATATTGATGCTTATAAACAAAAGATCAAGGAATTGTCGGACAGTTATGAAGATATTTCCCAAAAAGTAAAGAAAAATGAAGACCAGTTAAATCAGTTAAAAGAGGATATAAACCTATTAAAGCATAAAAAGGAGCAATTTGAAGAATTAAAAGACCGAACCGAACAACAAAGGCAGGAGATTGGACGAGGACAAAAACAGATTGAATTAAAAAATAAAGAGATAGCAGATTCTAAAAAAATAATTTCCCAAAAAGAAATTATTTTAAGCAATTTTATAAATTATCAGAAATTCAATACCGAAAATAATGAACTTACTCTAAAGCTGCAAAAGATTAGAAAAATAGAAGAGGAAAGAATACTTACCGAGAGAAAAATAGAAAGTGGGAAGACGGATTTAACGGTAGAAATTAGAAATAAACGAGATAGATTCAGAGATTTGCAGCTTAAAGCTGAGCGGGAGCTAAAGAGCAAAACCGAAGTTTTAGAAGCAGAAAAAAAGATGAGGGAGATAAAATTTTTCGAAGAAGAGAGTGAAGAAATTCGTAAAAAAGGTAGCGAGTTTAATATAGCAATAAATACCATTAAAGGTCAGCTAGAAAGATTAGAAAAAGACCATAGAGACAATGAAGAAAAATTACGTCTGTTAAGGGAGAATCCAGAAGGAGAGTGCCCCTTGTGTGAAGCTAAGTTAAATGCAGAGAGAAAGAAGAAGATTGAAACTAATCTAAGCAGAGAAATAAATTTAAATCTTAAAGAGATAGAAAGGTTAAAAAAAGAAGAAGAAAGATTAGGTAAACCACGAGAAGAATTAGTGAAAAAATGGAGAGAAATTAATCAAAAATTAAAAGATAAAGATAGATGGCAGCAGAAGCTAAGTAAGGCAGGTCTTGAGTACGATGAGTCTAAACAAGCGGCAAAATTAATGGTTGGTTTGCAAGGAGAGATTAAGGAAATAGAAAAAATAATCATAGAAAAGAAATATGCTTTAGAAGAACAGATAAGTTTAAAAGCTTTTGAAGTGCAGATTAAGAATATTGGTTATGAGGAAGAAAAGCATCGCCAACTTAATGGTAAGATTGAAGAATTAGGTAACGCCCCTTTAGAAAAAGCAAAATTAGAAGAGGCAGAAAAAAAGATTGATTCTTTAAGAGACCTACTTTCCGAATTAAAAGAGAATTATCAGCAGAAAGAATTAAATTGGAAAGATCTGGAGAAGAAGAAAGAGAAGATAAAAATAGAGCTAAAAGATTTACCTTGGTGGAAAGAAAAATTAATTCAAGAAGAACAATTTTTAAAACAAAACCAAATTCTTAAAGATAAAATTTTAGAAGAAAGAGGAGGATATCAGAGTAAATTTGAGCAGTGCCTTAAATTAGAAAAAGAAAAGAAAGAGATAAAAAAAGAATTAGAAGAAAGTAAGAGAGAGCAGAATATTTACGAAAAATTAATGCTGGCTTTGGGGAAGAATGGGATTCAAGCCTTAATTATTGAAAATGTTTTACCCGAAATAGAAGAAGAGGCTAATAATTTACTGGCTAAGTTGACTAATAATAGTACTCAGATAACCATTGAGTCTCTTCGGGATTTGAAGAGCGGAAAAATTAAAGAAACTTTAGATCTAAAGATAAGTGATGAACTGGGCATCCGTGACTATGAACTATACAGTGGGGGAGAATCATTTCGGATAGATTTTTCTTTAAGGATTGCTCTATCAAAATTATTGACCAGAAGGGCAGGGACTAAATTGAGAACCCTGGTTATGGATGAAGGATTTGGAACTCAAGATGAAGAGGGCCTGGATAATTTAGTCCAGGCTATCCAATCTATCAGTGATGATTTTGATAAGATCTTGGTTATTACTCATTTAGAATCATTAAAAGATGCCTTCCCGGTAAGGATTGAAGTGACTAAACATCCGGAAACTGGTTCCCGATATGAGATTATAAAAAATTAAGTTTGTTATTCAGTGTAGGGCCATTATTATGCATCTTTAAAGATTTATTGAAAATTATCTCGAATATAGTTATAATAAAAAACAAAAAACTAAAAAGGGGTATGATATGAACGTTAAGTATGAATTATTTGGAACAACTCCAGAAGGGGAAAAAGTCGGAAAATTCATTTTAAATAACTCCCAAGGGGTTACGGCCACGGTAATGAGCCTGGGCAGTACCATTATCTCCCTTAAAATGCCTGACCGAGAAGGAGAAATTAAAGAAGTAACTCTCGGATTTGATAATCTTCAACAATATTTGGCTGGTCATTCTTATTTTGGTGCTGTAATCGGTCGTTTTGCTAATCGTATCGCCAAAGGAGTTTTTCAGTTGGAGGGGGTTAGATATGATCTTGCTCGTAATGAGAATGGTCTGAATCACCTGCATGGCGGGAACCAGGGATTTGATAAGGTTATCTGGCAAGCTGAGAGTTTCGAAGACACTGTTTTAAGCGGAGTGACCTTCTCTTATCTCAGTTCAGATGGAGAGGAAGGATACCCTGGAAATCTAAGAGTGACAGTAACCTACAGTCTGAATGAAGATAATGAGTTTAAAATTGAATATAATGCTCAAACAGATAAAACGACTATTGTAAATCTAACTAACCATACTTACTGGAATTTGGCTGGTGCAGGTTCTGGAACAATTATGAATCATCAGTTGACTCTTAAAAGTAAAAAATACCTCCCGGTCAATAATTATTTAATCCCCACCGGAGAAATTAAGACTGTTTACGGTACCCCTATGGATTTCACCAAGCCGAAATTAATTGGAAAAGATATTAATGATACTGCAGGCGGTTATGACCACTGCTTTGTTATCGAATCGCTAAATCAAGAGCGGAGCCTGGCGGCAAAGCTTTATGAACCGGAAAGCGGTCGCACTATGGAAATTTTAACCACCACACCAGGTATCCAATTTTATTCCGGGAACTTTCTTGACCATATTAGAGGTGCAGGTGGAGCGCTATTTCAGAAACACAGTGGCCTCTGCTTGGAAACTGGATTTTTTCCTAATTCAATTAATGAACCTGAGTTTCCCTCTCCCATCCTATATCCAGATAGAACCTACCACCAGGTTACGATACACCGCTTTTTTACCGATTAAGTTAGCACTTTTTGTACCTCCCGAATATCTCCTCTTAAAAATAAATTGACAAATACGACTAATAAAATATATAATATATAATAGTTGTACGGTTATCCGTATAAGTTAATAATGTTGTATACTAACCTATAAAAGACAATCTTCAAAGTTCGGGAGGATTGGGAAATGCTTTTGATCCGGAATGGCCTATTG